>NZ_JAQMUA010000176.1:0-18804 GCF_028330895.1 Kamptonema animale CS-326
CCCCCCCCCCCCCCCCTCCCCCGCTCCCCTGCCCCTCTCGGCCCACCATAGAATTGCGCCGTAAAATAGACCTGGAACGACTGTCATCGCATAGCGAATGTTGATCGCTAGTACGGATACTCCCTTACCTAAAAATAACTTGAGCAGGGGAAATCCTGCGATCGCCCAAGAAGCAGGTGCTACCGCAGGTACAAAAGCCAAAGGCAACCACTGACCAAGTAAATACTTCAGCGTTCCCCAAAACGGCGTAAACAGTTCCCCTAACAACCGAAAAGGGTTACTGACCATTCCCCAAAGAATCTGTAGAGTAGAAGCTTCATCACCTTCGGTATACTGACCAAAACGCTCGATCATAAACCGCTGGGAAATATCAGCAGAAAACAGAGGCATGATCAAGTTAGTGAGGACAACGATATAACCAAAACTCAAAGCACAGACAACTAACCCCGTTCGAGGGTAGCGGCGGCTCAAAATCATGTAAAATCCAACGCCGAACAGGATAATTCCTGAATCCTCCCGCACGGCTAAAATCAAGATTGCTAAAATGCCAAATATCGGCCACTTACGCTTCTCCATTGCCAGTAGCAAGCTAAAGACATAAAGCGGAATTTGGCAAATATCGTGAAAATTGCCCAAAGTCGGGCCGATCACAGCATTAGCACCATAAAAACTAATCGCGATCGCCGCAGATAATTGAGGTTCGAGATAATGTCTAGCCAGAGCATAGAGCACCAAACCCGCCGCCGTCACTAGCGTTACCTGCAAAACCGTCAGCGTCACAGGCGAGGGAAATAGAGCATAAATAGGCAGCCAGACCATCAAAGCGGGAGTGAAGTGCTGCCCCAGCCGATAGTAAAATACTTCTGGCAGTTGGTCATTATGAACGACATTAGTAGACAGAGCCGAAGAAAGAGAACTCTCAAACATCCGCCCATGAGTGCCATTCCAGAAAACTTGATTAAAAATACCTTGGTCGTAATCGGCGTAAAAACTATAGTAGCGGTGGAGAGTCAGAAGCAGACAGGCGGCAAAAAAAGCGATCGCAGCCCAAACTACCACCTCCAACGGTCTATTTTTTTGCCAGATCAAAAATTTCACTCGCCCACCCTTATTTGAAACCTTCGGCACAATATCATAAATCTAAAGAAGATATTAAATTAGAGTAGAAGTGAAATCACTATCCTCGGCAATGGTTAAATATTTTCATCCGAGACCAAGCTTCAACGCGGAACATCCCGCAGTCTCAGGAGACAGCAATCTGGTATCTACCGGAAAGCCTGCCTGCTCTGAGGCATTTCTACAACTTCTACTATTTGTGGACAAACGTCCCGGTTCCCGCGAACAGATTCGCCTCCTCCGCAAGTCCCTAGAAAACTTGAAGACAGAGTTTGCCTTTGAACTGCAAGTCATCGATGTCGGGGAACAGCCTTATTTGGCTGAACACTTTAAGCTGATGGCAACTCCCTGTTTGCTGAAAATTCATCCCGAACCCCGCCAAACCCTTGCTGGTAGCGATCTAATTGCCCAATTAGAGCACTGGTGGCCTCGTTGGCAGCGTTCAGTCCAAGAACACTGGAGTGACGAACAGTCGGAACTCAGCAATAGAGAAACCAAGGAGGCTAAAACCTCTATCCATTCCATCGCTGCTGCTGCGGAACTGATGCAACTCACGGACGAAGTTTTTCGCCTCAAGCAGGATAAAGAACACCTGCAAGAGCAATTGCAACTGAAAGACAGGATCATTGCGATGCTTGCCCATGACCTGCGGAATCCCTTAACGGCGGCTTCCTTGGCCCTAGAAACTTTAGAATCAACTCATAAGCAAAAGGAAAATAACTTACCTGCGGTAACGCCTACTCTCACAGCTCATTTAATCAAGCAGGCCCGCCATCAAATCCGAACTATAGACCGGATGATCACGGATATCTTACAAGCTGCTAGAGGTACGAATGCTGAATTTCACATTAAACCTCAAAAGCTAGAACTAAGACCTTTGTGTGAGGATATCATCGCTCAGTTACAAAACCGATTTCAAGCTAAATCCCTGCACGTAGAAACTGACATTCCTACTGATTTACCCTGCGTTTATGCCGACCCCGAACGCTTGCGGCAAGTAATGATGAATTTGTTGGATAATGCTGTTAAGTATACGCCAGAACAGGGAACTATTAATATCTCAATTTTGCATCGGACAGCTTACAAAGTTCAATTTAGTATTTGCGATAATGGGCCTGGAATTCCAGAGGAAAATTGCCGCAGTATTTTTGAAGACCGCTTCCGACTCCAGCGAGATGAATTAAAGGACGGTTATGGCATTGGTCTTGCTCTTTGCCAACGTATTGTCCGAGCTCACTATGGGCAAATTTGGGTGGATTCTACAGAGCAAGCGGGGAGCTGTTTTCATTTTACTCTGCCAGTTCACAAATGAATTAAAAATCAAAAGTTAAAAATTTAATTTGTTAACTGTTTTCGTGCAACTCAAAATCACTGGGACTTATATCATGTCCAGCAAATTACTTGCGATCTGTCATTGTTCGCTGTGCGAAGCAATCGCAACCCTTTGTTTTTAGGCGATGATGCGTAAGTCCTGACTACGATCGCTCCTGCATTTTAATTGTTCATGCGGAGAGCAGCAATGATTTGTTCGTTAGCTTTAGGAAAAGGAAACTGGTCTATTTCGTCCAGCGTCACCCACCGAATCTCATCGCATTCAATTAGTTGGGGTTCACCGCTGGTGTGGCGGCAGTGATAAGCATTAAGAGTAACGCGAAAATGAGCGTAGGTGTGATCGATTGTGATTAAGTGATCCTCGACTTCGATAACTATCCCCAATTCCTCCATAATTTCTCTTTTAATGCAAGCTTCCAGAGTCTCGCCAGCCTCTAATTTACCCCCTGGAAACTCCCATAGACCGCCTAGTAGTCCACCTTGGCGGCGTTTGTCAATTAAGATTTTTCTCTCTTGATTCCAGATGACGGCAACGCCAATAAACTTGTGAGGTAAAGCAGTTGAAGTTTTGGTCATAGGTAATTAAAAACAGTTAACCGTTAACTGTTAACTGTTAACTGGTAGTTGTTAACTGTTAACCGTTAACTGTTAACTATTAACCGCGATCGGATGTATGTCTATCGCTGGATTGCAAAGACTTTTCAAAAGCCATCCGCTGTTCAGCGTTTCTGAGAAAGTAGCCACTAATCATGGCTGAGGCTAGCAATCTGCCCAAATGTTCGCGGTTCGTGGTGACAGTCACGCCGAAGTGTTCCGAGGGGAGGTTGCCCAACAACCCGACAATGTTGCGCTCCATCACCTGAAAAACTTCAGTAGAGGTAGGCTTAGAGAGTTGGGAGACTGTATCGGGAGCCATAGACTGCACGTATTGCCAGAGTAAATTTGCTCCTTCTCCGTTTTCGTCAAATAAGTCCGGTGTTCGATTGGATGTATTACTCACCTTGTACCTCCGTTTCAGGGACAGCGTTTTTTTGTTAAATCTGACATGATTGATGTCAATAACTTCAATCAGAATTGCTGCCGATCTTTTCTATTTACGAGCTACTTACTAATCTAGCAGGATCGCAGCAATATCCAAGTGGGCGGAACCGTACTAAGGACGGCGGGTCTCACGATTTGAGCTTAAGGCTTTAGCTAGCCAGATAATCGTCCATGTCTTGTTTTCGCTTCCGCAGTTTGGTTAAGGCTTCGCGCTCGATCTGCCGCACTCGTTCGCGGCTAATATTGAGGCGATCGCCTATTTTTGACAGCGTTAAGGTTTGACCGTCTTCCAAACCGAACCTTAAGGCGAGCACTTCCCGTTGCTGCTGCGTCAGATCGGCCATCAGCATTTCTAGGTCGGCCCGCAGGGAGGCTTGGAGGGCAAAATCTTCTGGAGATGCACCAGTATCTTCCAATAAGTCCCCTAATTCTGTATCTTGGTTATCTCCCACTCGCAAATCTAGGGATAAGGGTAGGCGAGCCCGTTCCAAATATTCCCGAATCTGCTTGGGGGTTAACTCTAATTCTGCTGCTAATTCGTTGGCGGTGGCCGCCCGTCCTAGTTTTTGAGCCAGGTAGCGTTGGGCTTTTTTAATTTTGTTTAGCTTTTCAGTAATGTGGATGGGGAGGCGGATAGTACGTCCCTTTTCTGCGATCGCACGGGTAATGGCCTGGCGAATCCACCAGTAAGCATAGGTAGAAAATCGGTAGCCCTTCGTTGGGTCAAATTTTTCTACTCCCCGCTGCATCCCGATCGTACCTTCCTGAATCAAATCTAAAAGGTCTACGTTACGCTTGATATACTTCTTGGCAACAGATACCACTAGCCGCAGATTGGCTTCCACCATCATCCGCTTCGCCCTTTCTCCGGCGTGGATTGTCCGCTGCAATTCAGTCTCAGACAGCCCAGCAGCTTCTGCCCATTCTGTTCTAGTGGGATCGCGACCTAACTCCAAAGCTAGAGCATTTTTCGCCTCGTGCAAGGCTGTCGTTCGCTGAACCTGCTTTCCATAGAGAATTTCTTGCTCATGGGTCAGCAGGGGAACGCGGCCAATTTCTCGTAAGTAAGCGCGTACTGAATCTGTGTCTGAGGACTTAGGAGGTTTCATAAGGATTTCCCGCTGGGTACCTCAGCCGCTAGAGGGTTGAGCAAGCAAACCCCTAGTCTTAGCTGGGAAGGAAAGCGGGCGGGGACTTACGCTTTCCTTGCGTTTACACACGCCTGGTTTTTATAGTAGCTACGTGCTACTAAGAGTCGCTCCATTCCAGGTTAGATTCTGGTTGGAGTCTTAATACCGCTCAATATTATGTTAAAAATATTAACATTTCTGAGAGTCCGTGTATATACCTCCCCAAGAATAAGGTTCAGGGGTAAGTCAGAGTGAATATAGATGAATTTTACCCAGTGGCTCCTTCTTAACTCCCATTCCTAAAGAAAGATGTAATGGGCAGGTGCAGAAAGCTGAGTGCGATCGCTTCTCTGATTTGCAGTCAGCCCATAGCACATAGGGGTAATTTTGTCAAAGAAACTGGGATGATTCAATAATCTGGTTAGTAGCCTACTTACCACTTCTTACCTTTTAGAGTAGACGCTCTGTTCGCGATCGCTATCAGCTTTTTAGTTGATATTGTCTTGTTAACAGTTATTCGAGAGATTCGGTATTGATTCGTGAACCAATTTATTCTCAGTAAATTGTTATCGTATAAAAAGCCACTTAAGTAGTATTTAGGCAAAAGCTTTTCAACCTTTCTATTTGATGAACCAAAGGGATAAGCTACATGAGCGCTCACAATTTTATTTTTATCTAAATCCCTCATACATTTTCTTAAAGCTAATTTAGCGGCGGCGAGTTCAAAATCTAAATCTTTACCCGATATCTTTGCTAAATCTTTGTGATTAAATCCATGAGACTGAATGTCATAAAATCCCTTTTTATATCCTTCTCGTAAATCGCTACAAGTAGTATGAGACAAATAATCACCACCATTATCAACCCCCATAAATCTAGGATTAATAAATAAAACAAACTTGACCTTTTCCCTGTAGATTTTTTCCAGATTTTCTAAAATAGGTAGACCATTTGTATGAACGCCTTTATAACCGTCATCAAAAGTGAGCATAATTGGCTTGTGACCGATATGTTGAATTGGTATCGGCTTAGATTTGTTGATAAAATATACAAAAAGATCCTGAGAGGAGAGAAACCAAAATTTCTCTTGAACTAAGTATTCTAAAATTTTTGCTAAATCTTGCTTAGTGTAGTCATTCGTAAATGCAAATCGATGAGGTGGGTTTTCAGCAGGGTTTTGAGTATCTATAATATCGTGAAAACCTAAAATTGGAATTCTGACTCCATCAGTCTCTACACTCGAACCAGATATAGCTAAACTTAGTAAAAATATTAATAAAATATACAGTAATTTGGCTTTGTGGATCAGATAAAAGTGCAATATCCCTAAAATTTTTCTACCTCTTAGCCTTTTCTTTCGCTGATTCATCGGTATCCTCCGCTGTTTGTTTCCTATTAATCTTTACCATTGTTGGGGACAGATTCAGCAATAGTTACGGGATTTCTGCTAATTATTTGTAATCTATGTAATAGTATACTACAAACCTTATAGAAGGGTTTGGTAGGAACCAGAAAGGAGGTGAGGTGGTGTCCACAGAAAAGGTAGTTGAACTGACAGAGGGAGTATTTGTTCGCACTGCGATCGCAAATATCTACATTCCGGCACTGCGGTGCGGATTTGCCGGATATCCGGTCAATCCTCGCTGGAATGCAGTTAAGTTTCATGCTTGGAAGACGGGGCGAGAGTGGCGGCAAGCACTACACTGTGGCGAGATGGTAGTGCGTTCAACTGACTCGATGCTGGTATCACTCCAGGAACAAGGAGATAGGGCCCAATCCCCCTCACCTCGAAAGTGGGGCAACCCCACACTGCTAACTTTTTACAGCCGCCAACTCAAATGGGGGCAGTTGAAATTACAATATTAAGCTCTAATCGCGCCTGGGTGGATTGGGGGTTAGGTCTTTTTCACAAATAGTATACCTCTTGAAGGTTCGCCATAAAAAAACGCCTAACTCTCAACAGTCAGGCGTTTTACCGATTTCCAAAAGACAAATTAATCCTGTTGAGATGGAGACAGAGTTGATTGGATCGAAACCACTGCCACAGGTTGCGTCTGACTCAAAACCGCCTGTAATATGGGAGTGCGATTGACAGAACTGTTGGCTAAAGTCAGTATGGGATTAGCCAAAATTCCCGCTAAGGATGTGGCAATTAATGTCAAAATCAGACTGACTTGCAAAGGTCGCATTCCGGGAAGAGTCCAGTTAGCTTCTGGATAATTCTTGACCGAAATTGACATTTCT
The DNA here is from genome assembly GCF_028330895.1 of Kamptonema animale CS-326. NCBI lineage: Bacteria > Bacillati > Cyanobacteriota > Cyanophyceae > Oscillatoriales > Microcoleaceae > Kamptonema > Kamptonema animale. Next base: position 6,864 of record NZ_JAQMUA010000176.1, read on the forward strand.
TGAGGTTCCTTAACTACCATCATTTTCACTACCCGAATATAGTAGTAGATCGAAACAACTGTAGTGATTAACCCCAACAATACTAAGAGGTAAAGACCTGCTTGCCAACCTGCCCAAAACAGATAAATTTTGCCGAAGAAACCGGCTAGGGGCGGAATGCCTCCCAAGGATAGCAGGCAAATGCTTAAACACAAGGTTAAAAGGGGATCTTTTTGATACAAACCGGCGTATTCGCTAATTTGGTCTGTACCAGTTCGTAAGGAGAATAAAATCACGCAGGCGAAACCGCCTAAGTTCATAAATAGGTAAACCAACAGATAAAATATCATGCTGGAATAGCCTGCTTCACTGCCTGCGATCAAACCGATCATTACGAATCCAGCTTGTCCGATGGAGGAGTAAGCTAGTAGCCGCTTCATGCTAGTCTGAGCGAGGGCGACGACGTTACCCAAAACCATGCTGAGTATGGCGAGGGCAGTGAAAACTAAGTGCCACTGTTCGGTAACTAGGGGGAAAGCGGTAGTGAGGAGGCGGATGGCGAGGGCGAAACCGGCCGCTTTGGAACCGACGGAAAGGAAGGCGACGACTGGTGTAGGTGAACCTTCGTAAACGTCAGGTGTCCACTGGTGAAAGGGGACGGCGGAGATTTTGAAGGAGATGCCTGCGATCGCGAATACTAAGGCGATCGCTAAACCAAGGGAGTTACCGCTATCAGCAGCAGCAAGGCCCTGGGCGATCGCGGTTAATGTGGTTTCCCCTCCCGATAACCCGTACAGCAAGGAAAGAGAGTAGAGAAATACCGCCGAAGAAGCGGAACCAATTAGCAGGTATTTCAATGCTGCTTCGTTAGAACGGGGGTCGCGCTTGGTGTAACCTGTCAGCAGGTATGAGGAGATACTGAGAGTTTCCAGGGAGACGAAAATCATCACCAATTCGTCGGCCCCACAGAGGAACATCCCCCCCAGGGTAGCGGTAAGCAAAATGCTGATGAATTCCGCCAAGGATGTACCCGTTTGCTGGATGTAGCGTACCGACATCAAAATAGTGACAGCGGCAGAAAGGGCAACAATGCCGCGAAATGCAATACTCAGCGCATCGCTGTTGAAACCGCCGAAGAATGAAATCGTGTTAGTGCTCTCCCACTGGTAGCAGAGGGCCGCGATCGCAGCGAGTAAACCAGCAACAGCAGCGTAGGGAGTCCACGCTGAGGAACTACGGCCTACGATCAAGTCGCCTACGAGTACTACCAGGAGGGTGACTATGACTATTCCTTCTGGCAAGATGGTTCCAGCATTTAGCTGGGCAACAAGAGTAGCAAAATCCATATTTTCAGCCAGGTTATACAGTAGTACAGGCTGAAAAGCCTGCAATGGCAGTGAATTTGTTAAAAATTCTTAACCAAACTGGATTGTAACCTGATTTGGATTTTAGTCTCTACAACTTATCGATCGCCTTTTTTGCCTTATCTGCGATCTCTTTTGCAGTTTGCTTAGCATCTTCTACGACATGGCGGGCGGCGGATTCAGCTTGTTTGGCCTTACCTGCTGCTTGGTCTTTTTTGCTGCCTGTGATATTTCCCCAAACTTCTTGGAGTTTACCTTCAACGTTTTTGCCAACGGCTTTTGCTCTATCTTCAGTGCTCATGTTGGACTCCTTATAGCGATTAATTATCGTATCAGTAAGTTGAGCTTACCATAACTTAGTAACTCTCATCTTATAATTTTATTAAGGAGTGAACTATGCTAAATATCCGATCCATCTTTTTGTGCTAACATTAAAGAGTTTAAACTTACCGATTAAGAGTCTTTGTTTCGGTTTTGGGAATCACCGCTAATAATGCAGAGATTTTGCGAGAGCTTATTCAAAAAGCAGCCATTGAAGGTGAAGTTATCCAAGAAGATACTACTGATTTTGGGCAACAGTTTAAGGTTGATTGGACTGTACCCGATACGTCAGGTATTGAGCTTCGGACAATCTGGGAAGTTACTACGACTAATTCTAATCCTCGTTTAATTTCGGCTTTTCTTAAACCATGATAAAACACTTTAAACTTTTGGATTCTGTTGCTATTCTCAAGCCTGTGTCAAATACGAGATTAACGCTAGTGGAACCAGAATACGCATCTATCTCTAGTTTGCCAGTAGGACTTGTGGGAACTATTGTTGAAGTGTATGATACAGGAAATGACTATCAGTATTTAGTGGAGTTTGCTGATAATCAAGGGATTGAATATGCTATGGCTATTTTGAAAGAAGATGAAATTTTAGTTCTGCAATATGAACTCGCAGTTGCTTAGAAAGCAGTGGTTCTACAGACATATCTCGAATTGCCGCTATTTTTTTAATTTATTCTAAAGTATCTGTTGGGATTTCAATCGAGACTATTTCGGTGATACGTGACCGCAATTGCATTTTTATTTCTGTTTCAGGATTGTTCATATAATTTCCGTTAAGTTTGTACAGCAAATTCCTCTGGATCGGTTCCCCAATTCACCCACCGAATAGCCTCCCTAGCTGATTCTATATCAGGCGGTACGCGCAAAACGTGAATGTGTCCGGTACTAGGGCAAGTCATTTTTAACAAATAAATTGCCTCAACATCGACATTATTATGTATTTTTAACAGCGTGTACTCTTGCCAAATATCTAACTCTACCGCTGCCAATTCTTGGCAAATTCTGTCATAACCTATGCCTTGAATTAAGACTCGTCGAAGTTCGGCGTTATCCTCCGATAATAGCCATTCTGAACGCCACTGTTGAGGGTGAACTTTTCCGTATTTTTCAGGTAATCTCACGCCGTGATAGGCGTACACGCTGAAACCATCAGCAAATTGAATTGCAGGCGATCCTTCTGCGTGGAGTCGCTGTTGAGAGTCGAAGGAAAGGATACGGGGGCGATCGCACACATAGCAAATTTCTTTAAAAGTATAAATCCAGCCACAATTTTCGGCTAGGGATTGATACAATTCCCATTTATACTGATGTTCTTTGCAAGATATTGATAAGCCGGAAATACAGTAGTCCATTATTGAGACTTCCTCCATAGGTACTTGAAAAAAATATCTATCTGTGTCTGCTTCTTCGTCAGTCATTTCGCTTCTAAGTTCATTGCCAATTTTAATATTAAAAAGCCCGCCAAATGCACTTCCAAACAATCTCCATATGTCATACCATACTTTAGTGGTCAACTTTTTTCCGAAAGTTGTTCTGATTGCGCTACTAACTTCAAGCTCAAATAAATAATATAGGTCAGACGGTAAGCTGTCGAGCAATAATAGATTTTGATAGGCAGCATAAGGGCTATCAAAGAAAGTAATTTTTGGCTTTTGTTGACCGATCGCAGCATAAATACCTTTAACTGCATCAGTAGCTTTATCGCGATCAATTGGCTCAGTAGAAAGCGCGATCGCTCTCCATTTTTCGCGATAGATTGGAATCAAAGCCTCTTGCTCAGGTGTAAGCTTATCAAACATTTTTACTGCCTTTACTCTACACTTTTGAGAATACTTTAGACTATCATTGTTTCAAGACTTAGTACAGTTAAGCTTAAGTTTGTACAGCAAACTCCTCTGGATCGATTCCCCAATTTACCCAGCGAATAGCCTCCCTAGCTGATGAAACATCAGGCGGTACGCGCAAAATGTGAATATTTCCGGTGCTAGGGCAAGTCATCTTTAACAAATAAATCTTCTCAAAATCGACATTATTATCTATTTTTAACAGCGTGTATTCTTGCCAAGTATCTAACTCTACCGCTGCCAATTCTTGGCAAATTCTGTCATAACCTATTCCTTGAATTAGCACTCGCCTTATTTCGGCATTATCCTCCGATAATAGCCATTCTGAACGCCATTCTTGAGGGTGAAATTTTCCGTATTTTTCAGGTAAACTCACGCCGTGATAGGCATACACGGTGAAACCATCGGTCAATTGAATTGCGGGTGATCCTTCTGCGTGGAGTTGCCCTTGAGAGTCGAAAGAGATAATGCGGGGGCGATCGCACACATAACAAATGTCTTTAAACTCAGGTGTATAAGTCCAGCAACAATTATTGACTAGCGATTGAATAGCTTCCCTAGCTGATGATGGGAAAGGCAGTACACGCAAAACCTGAATGTATCCGGTGCTAGGGCAAGTCCTCTTTAATAAATAAATGGGCCAAGACAAGGGAATCCTATAACCGAAATTCTCATATATATCTATTTTTAATAGCGTGTATTCTTGCCAAGAATCTAACTCTACTGCTGCCGATTCTTGGCAAATTCTTTCATAGCCTATTCCTTCAATTAGCGCTCGCCTCAGTTGACCGTTATCTTCCGATAATAGCCATTCTGAACGCCACTGTTGAGGGTGAACTTTTCCGTATTTTTCAGGTAATATCACGCCATGATAGGCGTACACGCTGAAACCATCAGCAAATTGAACTGCGGGTACTCCTTCTGCGTGAAGTTGCTCTTCAGAGTCCAAAGACATGATGCGGGGGCGATCGCACACATAGCAAATTTCTTCAAAACCATAAATCCATCCACAATTCGCGGCTAGCGATAGATACAATTCCCATTTATACTGATTTTCTTGGCAATATATTGATAAGCCGGAAAGAAAGTAGTCTATTCTTGATGACAAATCCCTATTCTGCTGTAGAGTTATTAGTCCAGAAATCTGTGGAATTGTTATTTTTTCCTCAGCGATTTGGCTGCTAAGTTTATCGCTAATTTCCCTCAAAAAACCAGTCTGAAAAAAAATCCATACTTTTCCGAAGAGTTTACCCTTTAAGTGCCTTCTATAGCTGTCTAGAATTTTTCGTAGAGCCATGTCCATGGAATCACCTTGGAAAGACGGTAGGCTGTCGAGCAATGAAATACTTTTAAGGGCAGCATAAGGACTATCAAAGAAAGTAATTTTTGGCTCTTGTTGACCGAGCGCAGCATAGATAGCTTTGACTGTATCAGCAGCTTTATCGCGATCAATTGGCTCAGTAGAACGCGCGATCGCTTTCCACTTTTCGCGATAGATTACCATCAATGCCTCTTGCTCAAGTGTAAGCTTGTCAATCATTTTTATTGCCTTTCCTATTTAGAGGAATTTAACTATTATACAGGGGTTTTAACCCGTGGCGAACCAAGAGACAGACAACAGACAAACCCGCCGTCAGTCCCATTTTCCGGAATCAAGGTAAGCTGAGGCAGCCTTTGCCAAAAAACCAGGTCAAAATCCCGATCGCCCGATCGCCTCCAACACGATCGCTCACCATTAAGTTAAAAATTGAGATAGCGTGAAATGAGGTAGCCTCCGCCTTGGCAAAAAGCGATCGCTCCCTTGCCTACCCCTTGACATCCGGCTTAAACTATCACTCAGTTGCAGTGCGGCTTTTAGTCCGTCGAGAACGAGATATTGGTACGATAGTATAATACTATTGCCTCATACCCTACTTACACGAGGAAAATATATGGTAACTACGCTCGAAATTGACAAAACTCTTCTTCAAGAAGCCCTTGATTTGAGTAACCATCCAACACCTACTACATTAATCGAAGCGGCTTTACGCGAGTACATTCAACGTCGTAAACAACTAAAAATAGTGGAATTATTTGGTACTATTGACTACGATGAAGAGTATAACTACAAGCAACAGCGACAAACGTTATGAATGTTCTTGTTGATAGTTCCGTTTGGTCGCTGGCTTTGCGGCGCAACACAACAAATGATGCGATCGCGCTCGTTAATATCCTGCGCGATTTGATTGCAGATGGACGAGTTGTTTTACTGGGGGCTATTCGTCAGGAGGTGCTTTCTGGGGTGCGCTACAAGGAACAGTTTAATCGATTGCAAGAGTATCTTCGTGCTTTTCCTGATTTAGAGCTAGCAACTGAAGATTATGAGTTAGCCGCAGAGTTTTTTAATACCTGTCGCACTAAAGGCGTTCAGGGTTCAAATACTGATTTTCTGCTATGTGCAGTTGCTCATCGTCGCGGCTACAGCATTTTCACTACTGATAAAGATTTTGAGAATTTCCGATCGCACATTCCTGTCATATTGCTATGAAGATAATATAGGTGCGATCGCGCTTTGAAATTAGGGATAGGAGAGGCGCGATCGCGACAATTATTACTCTCGAATGCGAATTCTGTAGACTTCTACGAGCAGTAATTTACCTCGGTAATGTTCAGGGCTATTATACAACGAGAAATATTCTGTTAGCCTTGTCATCAATTGAGGTATAATTTCCGGGTGATTTCTCAGTTGAATAGAGATAATTCCCTGATATGCGCTTGGTGGATAAGTCACAATATCAGCAAAATCTCCATTGAGAGAAACAAGTATGGCATTTAATTCCTGAGCTTGGGCAATAACAATAATATCTGGAGATTCAATAGGGATGTAGTCTTTCAAAACCAAAACTTCATTTTCAGCATCACGAAGAATTTGAATAATAGAGTTAGGAACACATTGATCGATAAACAATCTTAAACTCATTAGGCAACTGTTTCAAAATCTGACAAATCGCGGGCATAATCCAGGCAAGCATCTATCTGTTCTTTAACTAGATCGGGAAACTCAGAAATAATGTGTTCGACAGTATTACTTGATGCTAAATAACCTAAAATGAGACTAACGGGAATTCTAGTTCCTCTGATTCTTGGTTTACCTCGCAATACATCGGGGGTACTGACAATATGTTCTCTCCAGTTTACGGGCATAATTTTTCCTTTCTGACTCTGATAACTTATATCTTAACATTGTAGCTATAAATATTTGAGTCCGATATTGATAAGGATTTGAAATGGCGATCGCGCTTTGAGATTGGAGATGGGAGAGGCGCGTAGGCGTAATCAGCCGCAGGCATCGCGACAAAATAGTAAAATCAGCTTAACACTTGAAAAATAAAGATTAGGTTACGTTAAAGTGTAATCAACAAGACGGCTTTTGCGCCGTAACGCACAGGAATCAGTTCCATGTCTATTTCTAAACCTGAAAAGCCACAGTCTTTAAAACCGATTAATTCTGCCGATCTGCAAATGCGAGCGATCGCCTACAGTTTAGATACTTTAATTCCAGGGTTATACATTTGGCTAGGTGCGATCAAAATTCGGATTGGAGGTAGTTTACCAGAAGACAGTTATCCGGGGATAATTCACAGTCCAATTGGCATTGCTTTAGTGCTCCCTGGCTACCATATTTACAGCACTTATCAAGGTAGCTATGACCCTTGATAAGCATAAGCTTGATGGTATCCCTCAAATTACTGTGAAAACTTTGCCATCTACAGAATTTGAGTTGATTCTATTGACAGCAGGTTACGGTAAAATTGGTACGGCTCCTGCTCAAGGAAATCGCCTGAAAGTTTGGTGGAATCATTCTACTTTTAGACGCATTGAAGCTATTTACAGTGCTGATGGAACTGTTGCTATTACTGCTTATCATGTTTAGATTTGTAGTTAAAAAAACTAGAAGTTTTTATTGATTGATGAAGGGCGATCGCGCTTTGAGATTGTGGAATTGTAAGGCGATCTTGCTTTCAATCTTAGCACAGTTAAGCTTAGTGAAGTGCGATCGCCTTCTTTATTTCAACTGGCAAATACTATATCCAATGGCTTATCTGGGATAATGTACATTAACTCTGCACCCTCTGGTTTATTCTCAGCAGGAGCTAATTTAATCCAATCTTGGAAACTAATTCCTAATTTGTCAATAGCTTCTACTTCTACCTTATAAGCTTCAAAACGCTGATAAGTTTCAATCATATTTTCGATGACTTCAAGCACTTGAGGTAGACGTTTAATCGCCTCTCGCTTTAAATCGTCCTCACTTGGGCCAAATATCCATCCTTTCACTTCAACCCGATCTAAAATTGCTGGTGGTAGAGAAGCTACCCATTTGTTAGGATCTTGTACTAGCTTAACCAAATTCTCACGATGAAGATCGAATACTGCATTTTCATCTAAGTTCGGATCGCTCCATTGGTAAATCCGAGTTAGCCTACGCAAATCAATCTCACCTTTATACTCAGGTTGTAAGTATGCTGCTGGGTTAGAGGTGAGTAACAAATCCACGTATTTCTGCATACGCGGGCGCACTTTTGCCGCTCCGTCTCGCAAGAGTTCAAGTGCGGTATCTGGTGCTTCTAACTCCAAATAACAACGCGCCTCAGCAACATAGGCTAGTAATAAGGTTAACAGATATTCATCAACTATCTGGCTACCTTGTTCAAGTTCTTTGTCTGTGTAGTCAGTATAGATAAAATCAGCTTTTCGCAAATCACCGATCGCATTAATTGCCATAGATTTGCGAGTTTCAGGATTTTTCATCGTGATGGCTTTAGCTGCCAAGTCTAGTGCCGCTCGAAAATTCGCATAGTATCCAAGGTCAATTTTGCGGTTAATCTTGTTTAAAACTTCCTGTGCTTGTTTTAGGCGTTGCTCTAATTCATTTAGGCGATGGTTTATTATGGCAAAACCCATCATTGTTACCCCTAAGTTAAGGATACTTGCAGATGCACCAATCTGAAGCAGCTTTGAAACAGGGGACATATTAGGGGTTGTTTCACGTACACAAGCAACTATTTGTGTTGTATTAGTCTTACGAATAACGCCACCAACCCGCTCTAAAGAACCATTGCTAAGTCCGGCAGAAATATCTTCAGAAACCTGATAAGTTGCGCTAATGGCTTGCATACTCTTTATTCCTCCAATTGATGCTCCAATTACTGCTACTGTCGCCACACGAGTTACTTGTGCGCTCTCATGTATACCAGTTTTACACCATGTAGCGAAGTGTTCACAATTGTTGAAAAGTAGATCGTATTTATTTTCACCTAAACGACTTTTTGCCCTCAAAAGAATGATATCTGATAAATCAGAAACTTCATACTTTTTCACAAAGAGTTGCTTGCCAGATGTGAATTCAGCTAGAGAGGTGCGGGTAATCACACCTTTTAGCGCTTCTCCTATGTAATGGATGGCAGTACCATCACCACAGTCAATTCCATGATGAGTATAAACACCGCAGTCCACATAGATGTGATCTCCTTTTCCCATAATGAGTCTTCTCCTTTCCGATCAAAGTCAGCAGCGCGATCGCGCCTTCACCAGAACCGTCTTAACTCCCTATTCCCAGGATAAAGTAAGATTAAGCAGCTTTTACCAAAAAAACAGCCCCCCATCACCCATCACCCGATCGCCTCCAACACGATCGCTCGGCATTAAGTTAAAAATTGAGATAGCGTGAAATGAGGTAGCCTCCGCCTTGGCAAAAAGCGATCGCTTCGAGCCGACCCCTTGACATCCGGCTTAAACTATCACTCACTAGAAATTACTAGCCTCGCCGCTATCCTTAAAAGATGTGCTATGTCAACCCTCGTCATCGTCGAATCTCCTACTAAAGCCCGTACCATTCGCAACTTCCTGCCCTCCACCTACCGTGTAGAGGCATCAATGGGTCATGTGCGCGACCTCCCATCCTCCGCCGAAGAAATTCCCGAAGCCGTCAAAGGAGAAAAATGGGCGCAATTGGGCGTAAACGTGGAAGCTGACTTTGAACCGCTTTACGTCATTCCCAAAGATAAAAAGAAAATAGTTAAAGAACTCAAAGACGCACTCAAAGAAGCCGACGAACTCATTCTGGCTACTGACGAAGACCGCGAAGGTGAAAGCATCTCCTGGCACTTGTTGCAAGTCCTCCAGCCGAAAGTCCCCATTAAACGGATGGTCTTTCACGAAATTACCCGCGAAGCCATCCGCAGCGCCTTAACTCACTGTCGCAGCATCGACGATCGCGTAGTGCAGGCCCAGGAAACGCGGCGAATTTTGGATCGGCTGGTGGGTTACACTGTTTCTCCTCTGTTGTGGAAAAAAATCGCCAGAGGGCTATCAGCGGGACGGGTTCAGTCAGTTGCAGTCCGGCTTTTAGTCCGTCGAGAACGCGATCGCCGCGCCTTCCGCCAAGGAAGTTACTGGGATTTAAAAGCAACTTTGACTCCGCCTAATGCCAAGAAAGGGCAAAAGGGCAGTGAATTTGATGCCAAACTCGTCACCGTCCGCAATGTGAAAGTTGCCACAGGTAGCGATTTTGATGAAAGTACGGGGCGCATTGCTGCCGGCCGCAATGTGTTGTTGCTGAATGAGGAAGAGGCTAATGCGTTGCGCGATCGCCTCCTAGATAAACCCTGGAATGTTGCCAACATCGAGGAACGGCCCGTCACCCGCAAACCTTCGCCACCGTTTACCACCTCGACTTTGCAGCAGGAAGCTAACCGCAAATTGCGACTGGGTGCGCGGGAAACCATGCGAGTTGCCCAAGGCCTCTACGAACGGGGTTTTATTACCTATATGCGGACGGACTCCGTGCATTTGTCGGAACAGGCGATCGAGGCCGCCCGCAGTTGCGTTCAAGCACTCTACGGTAACGAATACCTCAGTCCCCAACCGCGTAAATACACTACCAAAAGCAAAGGCGCACAAGAGGCCCACGAAGCCATCAGGCCCGCAGGTAGCACTTTCCGCACACCCCAAGAAACAGGGTTAGAAGGTCAAGATTTCCGAGTTTATGACTTAATTTGGAAGCGGACAGTCGCCTCTCAAATGGCTGACTCCCGCCAAACTCACATTACAGTTCAGTTGCAAGTAGAAGATGCAGGGTTTCGATCCTCCGGGAAACGCATCGACTTCCCCGGTTTCTTGCGGGCCTACGTGGAAGGTTCCGACGATCCAGATGCAGCTTTGGAAGACCAAGAGGTAATTTTACCGCCGTTGAAAGTAGGCGATCGCCCTAATTGTACCGAATTAGAAGCGATCGGTCACGAAACACAACCCCCCGCCAGATTTACCGAAGCTTCTTTAGTTAAAACTCTAGAAAGTGAAGGCGTTGGTCGTCCCAGTACCTACGCCAGCATTATCGGCACAATTATCGATCGCGGCTATGCCAAGTTAGTAGCAAATGCTTTAATTCCTACTTTCACCGCCTTTGCAGTTACAGCATTGTTGGAAAAACATTTTCCCGATTTGGTAGATACTAGCTTTACTTCTAAAATGGAAGCAACACTAGATGAAATTGCTACTGGCGAAGCTCAATGGTTGCCTTACCTGCGAAAATTTTATCTAGGCGAAACCGGTCTGCAAACATTAGTTAAAAGTGGCGACACTGAGATTGATGCTAAACTTGCCCGGACTGTAGAATTAGAAAATTTACCCGCCAAAGTCTGTATCGGCAAATTCGGCCCTTATATCGAGGCAGAAAGTCCCGAAGGCATGGTGACAGCTTCTATTCCTCCAGATTTAACACCAGCAGATTTAGATCCCGAACAAATTCAAAATATTCTGCGGCAAAAAACCGAAGGCCCAGAAAAATTAGGAATCCACCCGGAGTTAGGGGAACCTATCTACATTCTTGTCGGAAATTACGGCCCTTACGTGCAGTTAGGTGTAGCAACTGAGGAGAATAAGAAACCTAAACGGACTTCTTTACCAAAAGGGGTGACAAAGGAAAATGTCACGATAGAAATGGCGGTTGGTTTACTATCTTTGCCGCGCAATTTAGGCTTACACCCAGAAACGGGGGCAAAAATTCAGGCAAGTTTAGGGATGTATGGGCCCTATGTAGTTAGCGATCGCGGTAAGGAAGGCAAGGAATATCGCTCGTTGAAAGCTGGCGATGATGTCATCACAATTACTCTAGAACGTGCTTTAGAGTTGTTAGCACAGCCAAAAGCTAGTCGGGGAAAAAGTAGCAAAACTGTCGAACCTTTGCGAGTTTTGGGTAATCATCCCGCCGATGGCGAACCAATCAATGTTTATGATGGACGTTATACCAATTTTAAATGAAGTTGCATAGAATAGAGATACTGTTTAGGGATCGTTAACTATGGCACGCCAACTGATACTGGCGATCGCAGAAAGCCCAGAAATTCTGGAGCAACAACTCAAAAATAGCCGCACCGCCAGC
>NZ_JAQMUA010000177.1:0-2717 GCF_028330895.1 Kamptonema animale CS-326
CCCCTCCGATTAATTAAAAGTTAAAAATTAAAAATTAAAAATTAAATCTCACAATTTTTAATTTTGCATTTTTTTTTAATTTTGCATTTTTAATTTTTAATTGATTAAGTTGCTCCCCCATCCTCCCCATCTCCTCCGCTCCCCTGCTCCCCCGCTCCCCATCCTTCCGACTCATCAGAGATCGATATCTTTGCAAAAACTACACAGTTCCTTGACGCTGACTTGGGGATTATAGGTTAACGTAGAAATTTGATAACGGCAAAGGCAAGTAACAACAGCCTAGCCCTTAGAGTTAAAGTGTCTGTGAAGGGAAAATCAGATGACGGAACGCAAGCGAGCGCTAATCACCGGTATTACAGGTCAAGACGGCTCCTATTTGAGTGAATTGCTGCTAGAAAAAGGATATGAAGTTCACGGTATTATCCGACGAAGTTCAACCTTCAATACCGATCGAATTGACCATATCTATGTCGATCCCCACAGTGAAAACGCCCGTTTATTCCTACACTATGGTGACTTGACCGACGGTACTACCCTGCGCCGGATTTTAGAAGAAGTCAAACCCGTAGAAATTTATAACTTAGGTGCTCAATCTCACGTTCGGGTTAGTTTTGACGCTCCAGAATATACCGTTGACGCAGTGGGTTTAGGGACACTACGGCTTTTGGAAGCAATTCGCGACTACCGACACCGCACAGGGATCGAAGTGCGGTTCTATCAAGCGGGTTCTTCTGAGATGTATGGTTTAGTACAGGAAGTCCCCCAGAAAGAAACCACACCATTTTATCCGCGCAGTCCCTATGCTTGTGCGAAGGTTTATGCTCACTGGCAAACTGTAAATTACCGCGAATCTTACGGGATGTTTGCGTCTAACGGGATTCTGTTTAACCACGAATCGCCCCGGCGTGGTGAGACCTTTGTAACTCGAAAAATTACTCGTGCTGTGGCTAGGATTGTAGCAGGAAAGCAGAAAAAACTTTACCTCGGCAATCTTGATTCTAAGCGCGATTGGGGCTATGCTAAGGACTACGTGAAGGCGATGTGGCTGATGTTACAGCACGACGAACCTGATGATTATGTAGTGGCTACTAATGAAACCCATTCTATCCGGGAATTTCTAGATAAGGCATTCAATTGTGTCAATTTAGATTGGCACGAATATGTTGAGTTTGACGAACGCTATTTGCGTCCTGCCGAAGTGGAACTGTTAATCGGCGACTCAACTAAGGCGCGCCAAAAGTTGGGCTGGGAACCTTCTGTTACTTTTGAGGAGTTGGTACATTTAATGGTGGACTCTGACATCAAAGCTTTAGAACAGCAACTTCGCGGTTCTGGCAACGGTTTTGATTAAGTTCTGCACCCTTGAAATGAATTAAAAGTAGGGTAGACATTGACCGCCAAAATATCTATAATTTAGGTAAAAAAATAATTTTGGTCAATGCCCACTCTACAGCTTGTACAAGCAAATTGCTCTTCAATTGAGGATAGAAATATGACTGGGTTAGATTTGAGCGAGAAGCGGATTCTGGTTACGGGCGGGGCTGGTTTTTTGGGTCGTAATGTGATCGATAGACTTGTGAAAGCAGGGGCTAATCGTGACAAGATTTCGATCCCGCGCTCGCATGATTTTGACCTCAGAGTGATGGAAAATTGTCAGCGTGCTGCCGAAAACCAAAATATCATAATTCACTTAGCTGCTCACGTCGGTGGCATCGGTTTAAATCAGCAAAAGCCTGCTGAATTATTTTACGACAATTTGATGATGGGTGTTCAACTAATTCACGCCGCCTATCAAGCAGGAGTTGAAAAATTTACCTGTCTCGGTACTATTTGTGCTTATCCCAAGTTTACTCCCGTACCTTTTAAAGAGGAGGATCTTTGGAATGGCTACCCGGAGGAAACTAATGCGCCTTATGGAGTTGCAAAGAAAGCTTTATTAGTTCAATTGCAATCCTATCGCCAGCAATACGGGTTTAATGGTATTTATTTGTTGCCTGTGAATTTATACGGCCCGGAGGATAATTTTGACCCGAAGAGTTCTCATGTAATTCCAGCATTAATTCGGAAAGTACATGAGGCACAGCTAAGAGGTGATAAAGAGTTACCAGTTTGGGGTGATGGTAGTCCTACTCGCGAGTTTTTGTATTCCCTGGATGCAGCGCGGGGGATTGTGATGGCAACTCAGTCATATAATGACTCGGAACCTGTTAATTTGGGAACTAATCATGAAATCTCAATTAGAAACTTGATTAATCTCGTATGTGAGTTGATGGGATATGAGGGGGAAATAGTTTGGCAAACTGATAAACCGAATGGTCAACCGCGCCGATGTTTGGATACGGAAAGGGCCAAAAAGGCGTTTGGCTTTACTGCTGAAATGGACTTTAAGGAAGGATTGAAGAAAACGATTGAGTGGTATCGGCAACACGCTGTGTAAGTTTCCAATAAAACCCGGTTTTGTGAAGGAACCGGGTTTTTTTTAGATGATTGTGGAAGGGAACTTAATTTAGCAGTAGAAAGAACTTTTGCCAATAACTTTCACCCTAATTGAGCGATAAATTCATCATTGGAGAAAAACATTGGTGACAAGTTAAGAAGAGCGCTCGAAAGTCAAGAGGGACTTTCTCTAAAAGCTCAAACGTGTGAAACTCAGACTGGATGAGTCATCTAGCCCCGGTGAATCCCCATGAGCCGAACCCGAAAAACTAATAGAGACC
>NZ_JAQMUA010000020.1:0-82870 GCF_028330895.1 Kamptonema animale CS-326
CCCTCACAGTGCGTTCTGACATCCAAGAAGCCGACTCAAAAACAGGCATCGTCACCGCACGGGGTAACGTCCAGATTACTATCCCTCCCGGCAAATTCAGGCAACCGCAACTCAAGCTCAATATTTCAGCCGCGAACGCCGCATCGTCCTCCGAGGAGATGTTTACGTCTTGCAGGAAGGTAACAGTTTGCGGGGCGAAACCGTGACCTACCTGATCGACGAAGGACGCTTTATCGCCTTGCCAGAGTCCCAAGGACAAGTCGAATCGATCTACATCGTCTCCCCAGAACAGGACGCAGCAGCTCAAAGCACCGCCAGCCCGGAAACTCCTCCCTACAATCCCAAACCAGCCTTTAAAACGCCAATGAGTCCTCCGACAGCCCCTCGGCAATAGATAGGCGATCGAGGAAATTTTGCCTGTAAAAATCTACCGCTGTAGATAATTCCGCGATCTTGCTTCGATCCAGGCTCTATCCATTGGACTTTAAAATTTTAAAGTGTCTGCTGTGGAGGCTGCTGCGCTAAAAAATGAAAATTGTTCTGGAAAATATTCACAAATCCTATGGAAAGCGGCCCGTTGTCAGTAGAGTTAACATTTCAGTAACCCAAGGGGAAATAGTGGGATTGCTCGGCCCCAACGGTGCAGGCAAAACCACAACTTTTTACATTGCTACAGGTTTAGAAAGACCGAATCAAGGTATAGTTTGGCTTAACGATCTGGACATCACAGGCTTACCAATGCACAAGCGAGCGCATTTGGGTATCGGCTATCTTGCTCAAGAAGCAAGCATTTTTCGGCACTTGAGCGTCCGGGACAATATACTGCTAGTGATGGAGCAAACTAAAGTACCGCGCCGCGAGTGGCGGGAGCGACTCGATTTTCTATTGCGGGAGTTCCGTTTAGAAAGAGTGGCAAATAATTTAGGGGTACAGGTTTCAGGGGGAGAGCGCAGGCGGACAGAATTGGCAAGAGCTTTGGCCGCAGGGCCAGAGGGGCCCAAGTTTCTCTTGTTGGACGAACCATTTGCGGGGGTAGATCCGATCGCCGTGTCGGAAATTCAAACTATAGTAGCTAAATTGCGCGATCGCGACATCGGCATTTTAATCACCGACCACAACGTTCGAGAAACCCTAGAAATCACAGACCGAGCTTACATCATGCGAGACGGGCAAATTTTAGCTTCCGGGGGAGCTGAAGAACTTTACAGCAACCCCTTAGTACGACAGTATTACTTAGGCGACAGTTTCCAGCGCTAGCTGGCCTTAAGAGGGGAGCGGGGAAGCAACTTAATCAATTAAAAATTAAAAATGCAAAATTAAAAATTGTGAGCTTTAATTTTTAATTTTTAATTTTTAACTTTTAATCGATTTGAGGGAGCGGAGTCAATGAGAAGAGTAAAGTGATGAAATTAGAAATATCCAAAACTTTCAATTCGTTTAGCTGGCGGCTTCCCAGAATTTCGGTAATGGATTGGTACCTTACCAAAGAACTCATCGGCCCATTTTTGTTTGGCGTTGGCCTATTTTCCTCAGTTGGCGTAACTGTTGGAGCCGTATTTGAATTAGTGCGGAGAGTCACAGAATCAGGCTTACCCTTCAGCACCGCCATCCAAATTTTTCTGTTGAAAATGCCCTATTTCATTGTATTGGCATTTCCCATGTCAATGCTATTGGCAAGTTTAATGGCTTATAGCCGAATGTCTAGCGACAGCGAAATCGTAGCTCTCCGCAGTTGCGGTATTAATGTCTATAGGCTAGTAGTACCAGCAGTTATTCTGAGTTTGGCTGTTACAGGCATGACTTTTGCGATGAACGAGTTAATCGTTCCCGCTGCTAACTATCAAGCAACTGTTACTCTAGATCGAGCTCTAAAGCGAGAAAAACCCCTATTTCAAGAGAAAAACATTTTCTATCCAGAATTTCGTAACGTTGACAAAGGTAATGGTGAAGAAAGCGTACTCACGCGCTTATTTTATGCCGAACAGTTTGACGGTAAGCAGATGAAAGGTTTGACTATTCTCGATCGTTCCCAACCGGAACTCAACCAAATTATCTCCTCAGAATCAGCTATTTGGAACCCAGCTCAAAATTCCTGGGATTTTTTCAATGGTACTGTTTACATAGTTGCTCCTGATGGCTCTTACCGTAATATTGTCCGCTTTGAACACCAACAACTACAATTACCCCGCACCCCTTTAGACCTAGCTGCAAAAGCGCGGGACTATGGGGAAATGAACATTGCTCAAGCTATAGATTATTTGAATTTAATTCGCTCGAGTGGCGACGAGCAGAAAATTCGTAAGCTTAAGGTGCGAATTCAAGAGAAGTATGCTTTGCCTTTTGTTTGTATTGTCTTTGGTTTGGTAGGAGCTGCTTTGGGAACTAAGCCGCAGAGAACTGGTAGAGCTACCAGTTTTGGTATTAGTGTAATCGTGATTTTTACTTATTATGTGTTCTCTTTTATCACCAGTTCAATGGGTTTAAAGGCGGTTTTGACTCCAGTAATGGCTGCTTGGCTACCGATGATTTGTGGCTTGGGTGTAGGTGGGTTACTGTTAGTGCGTGCTTCGCGGTAAGGCTAAATTGAGGATGAGGAAAGTTCCTAATGCCGCCCTCTGGCGGGTATATTTAAACCGTCATGATGGCGGCGTTCCGAATATTTTTGTGTCAGGACTTACGCAAAGAAACAAAAACCGGGTTACTTAGAAAAATCGAAGATTCTCAACGAGGTATCTAGGAAGAAACCGCTAGGCGTAAGCCCGGTTCCTTCCCTCGATGTGCCTAAGTGTTGTGAATAAGTCATGAAACGAAAACCGCGTTTCCTGAAGATATTTCTCTAAAAATAGGAAGTTCAGAGAAATTTAGAAACCTAGTTTTGATGATAGCTTTTCTCAGCTATCAATACTTACTTGAAAAAGTAGCTCTTGAATCTTGAATCTAAGAAAATAGATTGTCTTCACTGAGAGCGATAGTCAGTTAGTTGATGGCAAAAATTGCAGGTTGACAAAAATCGTAACAGCAAAGGCAGTTAGGAACTCATTAATTACTCAAACCCTCTTCTAACTTCTTCCCCTTCTTCCCTAGCCCCTAGCCCCTAACCCCTAGCCCCTAGAATTAGGCTGTTTTGCGATTGCGGCGACGACGAGCGATCGCCATTCCACCAGCGCCAAGTGCCATACCAGCCATAGTAATTGGTTCGGGTACTGCTTGTGCAGAAACTGTGAAGTCGTTGTAGTCACCGTCACCCCCCAGGGTATCCTCGAAGGAAATTGCCACAGGAGCACCAAAGGGACTTGCTGAAGTTTGGCTACCCGCACTATCGTAACTTACTCCCTCGGAACCACCAGTAGAATTAAACACCACTTGCTGGCTACCGCCATTCTGACTGCTTGTAGAGAATACAGTCGGTATCGTACTGCCCCACAAAGTACTGCTGAGTCCTAAGCTATAGACTTGGTTAGCAAGAAATGTGAAGCTTGCGGTAGCAGAACCAACTAAGTTAGTGGCAGTTCCTAACCAGCTATTCGTACCATAACTATTGCCTTGATATCCTGCATCTGCGGTATTTGCTTTTGTAAACAGGCTTTTTAGCAGGACTTGATTGGCGTTATAAATTCCCAAGGAAGATATGGCTGCTCCCTGAGACTTAAGGAATGTAAAGTTAACAGTGGTATCTTCCTCAAAACTAATGCCTGTAGTTCCAAAAGTGGCAGCGTTGGCTGAAGTTGTTATACTCAGCATCGCAGTTAGGGCTGCGGCTGCTGCTAGTGTTAGTTTAGTCAAATCTATAGTTTTCATAATTTTGCCTCTTTTTGATAAGCCCTGTTCATACTTTCAGTATGGCCGATCCGATCGTGAATATTAACAGAATTCAGGAGGTTTCACGGAATCTTCACAGAAATCCTGCATTTTATGAAATTGGTCAAAAATTAGTCAGTGAATGGTTAGCGATCCGCCCAAAAGCGCAGTTTTCCCTCTCATTCTTCTCCGTGAAGTTACTGACTCTGTGCTGGATTAATCTTACGTAAACTCTAAACCTGCTGATTATTGTCAGTGAAGTTACGGACTCCGTATCTGGATTTGGCTGAAGTAAACTCTAAGCCTAATTATGGATTGGCAAAGGTATTGATTTCGCCTCCGCCGATATAGCGTCCGGGAATGGGGCGGGGTAATGAGACAGGCTCACTGGTAGGCGCAATCGGTTGCCATGTCTGATTTACTTGGTTAGAGCTAGCTCCAAAGTTAGGGCTAGGTGATGAAACTGATGGAAATCCTCCATTTCCTGAGTTGGTAGAGTTGGAGTTGATTATTTTGCTTCCCTGGATGGCACTAGGAAAAGCTGATTGCCCGAAGTTGTTTGGGAGTGATGATTCTCTCCCTGTTACTGTTGATGAAGGTGTGGGTAGTGTAGTAGGTTGGACTTCTGGAATAGGCTCTGAGCCATGCAAATTTGTCTGGTAAGGATTGTTACCCTGATTATTTAGATAGGAATTGGGGGATTGGTTAATTTGATAGGGGTTAGTCAGGGGGTTAATTGGAGCAGGGCTATTGAGTGGGATGGTACTTGTTGGCTGGGGAGTTAGGGTGGTGCTGGGTATACTTGGATTCAGACCCGGAAAAAGTTCTTGAGTAGTTGCAGGAGGGTTTGAAAATGGAGGTTGATTAGCGGTTAAAGCCGGAGTTGGCGTTGGTTTCAAAGGAGAATTGCCAGAGGTGATAGCATCAGAAGTCTGGACTGTTTTTTGAGGGGGAAAGTTAGCAGCTCTGTATTTTTCCATGGCTGCTTGTAGAGGACTTACAGATAACGAATTCGGGCTGGGTTTTCCAGAATTGGGGGAGTTGGTAGCAGATACGGAAGTTGGTGTGGCTGGAGATGCAGATTCTTTCGCCAACCCCCCGGCTACAGCAGAATTAGCCAAATTAGCACCAGAATTGGAATTAAACAGATTCTTGTTACCGGATATGGGGACATTTGTAATTTCGGAGTCGGGAACGGCGAAATATCTGTCGGTAAAGGAGGAGTTGGGAGCGATATCTGGTTTTGCAGTTTCCAAGCGGCGATCGCGAACTTCATCAAACAAACCCTTCGTGGTAAGCACGGGACTATTGAGTAAAACAGCACTTGTACTGGAGCGGTTTAACTGGTTTACCAAGACTGGCACTGTGTCGATATCGGCCGCAATCATGCTATCTTCGAGAGATAGTGCGATGTTTTGCTCTGTAGAAATTGAGGAAGTAATTTCTTCCTCGTCAAGGTTCAACCACTCTGGATGTACTGACACTTCCCAGAGAAATAATCCACCTACACAAAAAATTACCGTTGGTATCCACACTGTAGGCTGAATCAATGGGCGAAACTGGGCTGCGAGATGGCGGATAGATGTAGGGAGTAGTTTGAAAGCCGACATAGTTTTAGGAATTAAAAATTAAAAATTAAAGATTGAAAATAGGGAATTATGATGCGATCGGAGTTGTCACTAAGTTGCTAAGATTGTTTAATGGGGTAATGGTTGAGTTTTTTTTGATTCTGACTAGGGATTTAGAAAAATATTTGACTCTATCCTAATATATCATAAGCACAGCGATCGCTAATGTATGGGGTGTCAGCAGCGACTCGGGAAAGTGTAAAAAGCAAGCTGATTGCTTGCTCAAAAGAAAAAACAGGGGATGTGAGATTTTCACTATGAAAAAAATAGTAGAAGTTGTAGCGGATCGAGAAGCGCTGACACAGCGATCGCTCGAAGTTATCCGCTCTCAAATGCAAGCAGCCATAGCAGAGCGCGGAATCTGTACAATTGCTTTAGCTGGAGGGGGTACGCCTAAACCCGTCTACGAAGCGATCGCAGCTTGTGACTTACCTTGGGAGCGAATTCACGTATTTTGGGGTGACGAACGCTACGTACCGCCAGATCACCCAGATAGCAATCAGCGGATGGCTCGTCAGGCTTGGCTGGACAAGGTGAAAATTCCCGCAGCAAACATTCACCCGATGCCCACCAGTGCTGGCGATCCTGTAAAAGATGCCCTTACTCACGAAACTCAGCTACAGGAATTCTTTAAAGTCTCGGCTCTTGAGTTTCCAGCTTTCGACATCATTTTGCTAGGAATTGGGGATGATGCTCACACAGCATCGCTGTTTCCGGGAACAGAGGCCTTGCAAGTGCGCGATCGCCTGATTACAGTAGGTAACAAAGACGGTCAACCCCGGATCACATTTACAGTACCCTTAATTAATCACGCCCGCAGCGTCATCTTCATCATCGCCGGGGCTAGTAAAAAACCAGCTCTCGCGCAAATTTTTGCCCCTTCAGGTGACGAAATTACCTACCCTGCCCGACTTATCCAACCAGAAGGCGAACTTTGGTGGCTATTAGATGCAACGGCGGGTGAAGACCTACAGTCGCAAAAGGCATGACAATTGTTAAGATATGACCGTCTACTTGTCTGTTCTGACAGCGGCGGTTCTCTAAGACACAGCCGGTAAAGGAGAAATCAATGATTGTCTGTCCTAATTGCAATCACCAAAACCCTGATGGAGCCAACCAGTGCGAGGCTTGCTACACGCCTTTACCCGCGACTGCCAGTTGTCCAAACTGCGGCGCGGCTGTTCAGGCTGATGCCACCTTCTGCGGACAGTGCGGCTTTAACCTGCATCCAAGTTCCTCAACCCACGAGGCTGAGACAGCCGTTGCCAGTGCCTCAACTATTCCGCCAACAGTTGTATCTCCGGCTGTGCCTAATTTAGCGTCACCAGCTCCGTTGATTGAACCTGAACCTTTATTAGCGACGGCGGTAGCATCGCCCAATCTGGAAAAATCCAGTGCTAACAGTGCTGTGACTGCTGCCCCTGCACCGATTGAGGTTCCAGTGTCACAGCCAGGTGCTCAAGTTCCCAATCCAAGCTCTCCCCCTGCGCCAATGCCTGTGGGAGGAGCCGCGAGAACTCAACTGCAACAGCAAGCGGCGCGGCTGGTACACATCCAAAGTAATACTGCTATTGAATTACCGGCAAACTTATCGGTAATTCACATCGGCAAACCAAATGACCTTGTGCCGCCCGACATTGATGTTTCAGGATTTCCTAATTCTGAAGTGGTTTCTCGCACCCACGCGGACATCCGAGTGGAAGGAGATGCTTATTACATCGAAGATGTCGGCAGTTCTAACGGCACTTACATTAACAATACTCCGCTGTCTAAGGGAAATCGCCATCGGTTGCGGCCTGGCGATCGCATCTCTCTAGGCAAAGGAGACATGGTTTCATTTTTATTTCAACTCTCTTAGAGCAATTTTGGATTTGAGAGTTCAAATCTCAAATCTCAAATTGCTACTTGGGGCTCCCTACCAACACTCTAAGTTGCCAATGTGATTAAGCTCACTCTGCTACATCCATTGCAGTCTATACCCGTCCGAAGCTGGGCCTTTGAAGACGAATTGGTCGTTCGGATTGGTCGCTCTACTGATAACCACGTCGTTCTTTATAGCGCTGTCGTCTCCCGCCGCCACGTCGAGTTGCGGCGTACCGGTGTGAATTGGGAAGTGATTAATTTGGGTACGAATGGCACTTACCTGGATGGGAAACCCATAACTCAGGTTCCGGTTGTTGATGGTTTGATCATTCATTTGGCTCGCTCGGGCCCAAAAATTCAAATTCATTTGGAGAAGCAGGAGCCAAAACCACACTCAGGAAGAGTTGCTGTCAAGCCAAGAGATACTAAGGCGGTGAACGATCAGGAGGCGCTGGTGCAGATTAGCCTGATTTCCGTGGGCGACTATCCTCATAGGGGGCCGTCTAAGGAGGAAGATTTAACGGAGGGAGATTGCAAGCGCGGAAATTCTTAACCGGAGCGTTGGCTGGGGTGAGGGATAGGGGGGATACAAAATTACTTAACTGCTATCTCCTCTGGCGAGCGTGGCTAAGCTGGTGCCTCTTGAACTTTATTGGTTAGGCATTTTTTGAGAGCAAACCACAAAAAATTTTGTGACTATAGCTTGTGTTCTAGCTAGTTTAACCCTGAAGTTATGTCCTGAGTTAGCCTTAAAGAGATATTGAATTATTAAAGCAATTAGCAATTAGTAATTAGCAATTGGTTGAACAAAAAATATGGTTGCAACATCACAAAGCTCTTCTGAACAATCTGATGAGGTAACTAAAAAGCCAAGTGCGTCGGAAAAAAGGTGGGTGTTATTCAGCATCGGTTTGGGTGTACTGATGTTTTCCGTTGATGTCAGCATTGTCTATGTTTCTCTGCCGACATTAGTTGAAGCGCTCCACACCAACTTTGCCACTATCCAATGGGTAACTTTAAGTTATCTACTCGTCATCGCCGCTCTTATGTTAGGCGCGGGTCGGTTAGGGGATATGTTTGGTAAGAAATGGCTGTATCTTGGCGGACTAATACTATTTACTATAAGCTCACTACTGTGTGGATTAGCACCAGGGATAGGCTTTTTAATCGGCTTTCGAGCACTTCAAGGACTGGGTGCTGTGATGATCTCGGCATTAGGAGCAGCAATTATTACAGAAATCTTTGCTGAGTCAGGACGCGGACGTGCGCTAGGCATTATTGGCGCGATTAGCTCGCTCGGAATGATACTGGGACCAACATTAGGAGGCTTGCTAATTAGTATAGGAGGCTGGCGTTTAATTTTCTTGGTGAATGTGCCGATTGGTTTTGTTACCAGTTTGATTGTAGTCTGGAGTTTACCGTTTTCTGTTAGCAATCAGATCGAACAACGCTTTGATACTTTAGGATCGCCGATCGTAGCCGTAACATTAACCTGCTTCGCACTTGGAATGACTCAAGGACAGCTTGAAGGCTTTAACAGTCCGACAGTATTGACCTTGCTGACCTTAGCTGCTATTGGCTTAATGTGCTTTTTGGTGGTAGAAGCTAATATATTACAGCCGATGCTCGATCTGGGGATATTTCGGAACCTACAGTTTAGCCTCAGTTTGCTAGTTGGCTGGATGATGTATAGTATTATGGCTGGTACAGTTTTTATCCTGCCCTTTTTTCTGGAGTTGGTTGAAGACTATTCCATTCAGAAAGTGGGTTTGTTGCAGGCAGTGTTGCCGATTGCAGTAGGACTAATGGAACCAATTTCAGGCAGTTTGTCTGACCGCTTTGGCTGGCGAATAATTAGCTTAATTGGGTTGTTAATGATGATCGGCGCGTGCTTGGCGATCGCAACCTTGGGCACTGAATTAACGTTGTTTGGCTATATTGTGCGGGTTACTCTTTTAGGACTGGGAATGGGGATATTCTTAACACCCAACAATAGTGCCATTATGGGAGCGGTTCCACTGGAACGCTTGGGTGTCGCTTCGGCGTTGTTGTCTTTGTGTCGTATATTAGGACATCTGGTAGGTATACCGCTTCTGGGCGGTCTTTTTGCGACTTTGAGTCTTGCTAGCGCTAAGCTTGGACGATATATTGATATTACAAAGGTACCTGTCGAAGCATTGGTTTCTGCCGAACACGCTACTTTTCAGGTGGCTGCTATCATTTTGAGCGTTGCGGCTGCTTTACTAATTTTGGGAATGTTCCCAGATAGACATCGTGAAGAAATGCCTGCCACCATGAATGAAAATCCCTGACTTCTGACTATGAATACTTGAATCCTCAGCAAATAGGCTGATTAATTTTATCAATCTATGGGGATAGGATCGAGCTCCCCACAACGGTGATAATCACAGGGACTTGACACTACAAAACACGCATAACTTAAAGGCTCTCGATAATTCCTGTTAATATACTTAGCAAATTATTCGTAATTTGTTTCTAAGATTTTCTAAATCTTCTAACCACATATCTTCCCATTTTAGACCGAGAACTTTTTCTGCTGTTTGTCCCATTTGAAAACCTTTTGTTAGGACTTGTAAATAGAGTTGACCATCAAAGATTTTATCGTCAAATAGAATATGAGACATTCTCGCTATCATAAGACAATATAGATTGGGAAGCATTGCTTGACCCAGATAAAAACCTTCTATACCAATTTCACCCAAATTGTCAGTATTGAAGCCAGTAATAACGTGAATAATATCATGAGTCTCTCTGATTCTTTTAAAAAAAAAGTTGTGTATATTTTGCTCTTTGTGAGATTTGACGGGAAAAAATTTTAAGTTGTTACGATACATATGTTCTGCATATAGATAGCCGAGAGTGTTAGCTGGCATCTTAATTAATTCTTCCAAAATATGGACGGGATTATAGGATGCCTGGAATAACTCTTCTAAGCCGGGAATGCTATTGTATATAATTTCTTCAGCCTTGTCTTTATTTCTTTCAATAATAGTATCTCTGACTAACTCGGAGATATCAAGAATATTATTTAAACGACTAGGATTGACTGCTAGACCAAGCATCTTGACTAATAGGTCTGTAAACTCAGCACCACTATAACCTGTATACATTGGCAACTTCCTTAAAAATTGTCTAGCGAAAATTTGTCTGGTGGTTATGCCTTTTCATTCATTCCTTCCAAAGTACAACTGCCTGGTGTATTCATTTAGTTGAAAATTAGGAGTGCGATTGAACGACATGGTTGCGCTAATCCGAGGGGTATTGCCCTCTACAGGAGTTACCCGATGCACGGAAACCTTTCCTGAGTGCAATACCAAGACACCAGGAATGGTGGGAAGATCTTTAGTGAGAGAATGTCTTTCTCCTTTAATCATCCTGGTAAGTGCTTCTGTATCCTTTTCTATTTCGGAACGAGAGCAAGGTACATACTCTAGAACTCCTCCCTTCTGTGGAGCCAAGATGTGGAGAACAATAGTATATTCTGACACATCGAAGTGCCAATCTTGCTCGTCTCGATCGTGGTGAATATGTACTGTCATTGCTCCAAGTTTGTCTGCGGATCTGTAGACTTCTTGACCCACAATAGATGAGACGAAATTCACAAGAGGATTCCAGTTAAACAATACCTTGAGTGGAGAATCTGAAGATATTTGGTCGTGTGCTAGGGTACGCTTAGTATATTTCTTTTGAAGATGGCTTGGGTGGTCTGGAGGGAGATCGTTTATATCCTGAGTACCTAAAAATACATTATTGAACCCCGTAAAGCGAAAACTCTTGGTGAAATCATCTTCCAGTGTCTCAGCAGCAATCTGGGTGATGATTTCTGGACGTAAGAAGTCGTTGAGGATAGTCAAACTATTACTATTGAATTCCTTACGCGCTTTTTCGAGTAAGGTTCTTCCGGTTTCACTCTCTAAATCATCGATAGGATATTTATTAAGATTGATAATATTTGAAATTTGCGATTTCAATGTGCTGACCTCATATATGTTGGATTAAGGGATATAAATTTTCTCTATATTCTACTACAAAAGTGAACCAGAAGAGTTAGGTCTTGTTGCAAAAGTTTACATCATCCTTGATATTCCTCCTAGAAATCCTAAATTTCAGCGTCGGAAAATCAGTTTCTCTAATCAGTATATGTAGCGGATTTATTCACCCATCAGATAGAGAATCGAGTTAGAATTAACGGTGGAAACAATTTTTAGCTGGTAGAGTTTTAGTTAAGTTAACAAGAGCGATCGCCATACCCCAGACAGAAGCGCGATCGCGATCTGAAAACAAACCCCTTTTTGGAGAACTATTATGACTACAGCACAACAGATAATTAAGCGCAGTGATTTCTTCAATCGCCGAGTCATCGATCGCAAGACTGTGGAAGAGCTAGGTAAAGTCGATCAACTGTGGGTAGATCCTCAATCCCATCACGCGATCGGCTTTACTTGCAAGTCTGGATTTTTGGGCAATAAGAAACGCTGGTTTGCTTGGTCGCAGGTAGAGACAGTGGGTGATAATATTCTGGTCAATCTTAATCCAGAAGTGCCAGAACTAAAACAACCTGAGTCGGCTATGTCTATGATTGGCAACGAGGTATTGACGGATGGAGGCAATAAAGTGGGTGAGCTGATTGACTACCTCTTCGATGTTAAAACAGGTAATGTGGTTAATTATTTGTTTAAATCTAGCGGGTGGCGAGGTGTTTTGGATGGGATTTATCTGCTTCAACCAGCAGTTATTTCGAGTATTGGGTCTAAGCGAGTCATGGTTCCGGAGGCTGCGATCGCAGAACCTCACCATTATACGGATGGACTGAATCAAAAAGTAGGTCAAGCCAGAGATGTATTGAAAAAAGACCTTGACGATACCATCAAGCACGTAGAAGAGGCAAAAGGGGTGGCTCAAAGTTTAGCGGAAAAACTTCAAGAAAAAGCTAAAGTTGTCAAGGAAGCAGCTCAAGATCAGGCTCAAGTTGTTAGAGAAAAAGCTAAAGTTGTCAAAGAAGCAGCTCAAGATCAGGCTCAAGTTGTTAGAGAAAAAGCTCAATCTGTCAGAGAAATGGCTTCTGAGAAAATTGATGAGATCAGAGGTCATCGGGAAGAAATTGCAGAGCAGATTGCTACTGATGCTATTGAGGAGGCGATCGCACCTCAGCTACCAAAAGATCCAGAGTAGAACTTAATCTTAAGTCGAGATTGATAACGGGGCAAAACGCCCCGTCAAAAGATATCAAATCAAGCATTAAAATGACCTACACCGCCCAAAAACTTCTAACATTTGAAACATTCTTAGAACAATATTGTGACAACTCCCGCTATGAACTGGCTGACGGGGAATTAATTGAAATGGAACCTACAGGCCCCCACGAAACCGTTAGTGGCAAACTAGCTACTCAAATTGGCATCGCCATTACTACAGAAAAACTCCCTTGGTTTATTCCTCGTACTTGTTTAATCCGTCCCTTTGCAGATGCCGCTACTGCCCGCCGTCCTGATATTGTCGTGTTAGATGAAACCGTTCTTATCAACGAACCTTTATGGGAAAGAGAACCTGTAATTACACTGGGAAGATCAATCAAATTGGTGGTAGAAGTTGTTAGCACGAATTGGGAAACAGATTATGCTCGAAAAGTCGAAGAATATGCCTTTATAGGGATTCCTGAATATTGGATCGTGGATTATCGTGGGTTGGGGGGCGTGGCTTTTATTGGTAAACCTAAACAACCTACTGTTACGGTTTGTCAACTGATTGATGAAGATTACACTCAGAAACAATTTCGCCTCGGTCAAACAATTATTTCTCCTCTGTTAAAGAACTTGCAAATTCGTCTTGATGATATCCTACCCCGTTAAAGAAAGAGGGGGAGCGGGGGAGCAACTTAATCAATTAAAAATTAAAAATGCAAAATTAAAAAAAATGCAAAATTAAAAATTGTGAGATTTAATTTTTAATTTTTAATTTTTAACTTTTAATTAATCGGAGGGCAGGATGGGGGAGATGGGTAATTAGCAATTAGCGATTAGCAATTAGCAATTAGCAATTAGCAATTAGCAATTAGCGATTAGCAATTACCAATTACCAATTACCAATTACCAATTATGCAGGTATCCCCAATTGATTAACAGCCGCAGCAGGCCCTACTAAAGAAATATAGGGTTCAATAAAATATCGGCAAGCAGCTTCCTGAGCAAAATCTGCACTAACAGCAGCAATATCAGTTTGAAATTGTTGGTCAAACTCAATTCCCAACCCCAAGATTTCGTACCAGCCTAAAACTTGGGCAATTTGCGAATTAGTCTGTTTACCTAAAGCATACTGACCTAACATTTTATTCTTACAAGCTTGCAACTCCTCACTTGTCAAGGGCGCGGCGGCTAGGCGTTCGACTTCCGATTGCAAACCTTCTAAAGCGATCGCACTATTCTCAGGAGCCGTACCCATATAAACCACAAACTGAGAACTGTCAAGGCGTGTCGGGTAGAGCGCGGAAACGTCGTAAGCTAAACCCCGTTTTTCCCGTAATTCCACAAATAAGCGACTCGAAAGCCCATTACCTAAATATGTACTCAGCAACTTCATCGCTGCGTAGTCGGGATGATTCACCTCTGGTGTCAGATAACCCAGCATCACCACTGACTGCTGAGTTTCTTGAGGAGTGACAGTGAGGCGAGGTTTGGTCGAGATCGGTGCAACGCTCAATGTTGGTAGTGGGGTTGCTGGCGCTTGCCAATCTCCAAAAACCTTAGTAACTAAAGCGATCGCCTCCTCCGCTTTAATACGCCCCGCTAGAGAGATGACTACATTATCTGGGCGAAAATAAGTTTGATGGTAGTTTTGAATATCGGCACGACTCACCTGAGCAATAGTCGCTTCCGTACCCAAGGTTGAGAAAGCGTAAGGGTGATCCTCGTACATCACTTCCCGCAGTTGCTCAAAGGCGATCGCAAAAGGTTGCTCCAACTGAGAGCGAATTGCTTGCATGGCGATCCGCCGTTCCAAATCTACCTCAGATTCCGGGAAAGTGGGCGATCGCAGCAATTGCCCCGCCAACTCCAAAATTTCTGCAAAGTCAGCCGAAACCGTTTTCAGCGACAGTAAAAAATAATCACTTGAAGCGTCTGCACTCAGTCTTGCACCCACCGACTCTACACACTCGGCAATTTCCTGCGAAGACAACTTCTCGGTTCCCTTTGTTAGTACCGCCGCCAACAAGTGAGAAAGTCCAGCAAGCTTAGCTGGTACGCACCTGCTTCCTGCTCTTAGAAAAATACGAGCTGCAATAATATCGGCTGCGGGATTTTCCGCTGCTAGCAGGACAATACCGTTGTCTAAAACCGTGCGGTGAATTTCACTGTTCATTTTTTAGGAAGGGGAAATTTTGAGTTTTGAGTTTTGAGTTTGTAGGAATTGGTTTAGCTGCTCATTTTTACAACTATATAGACAAGTTTCTTACAAAACCTGCTCAGGAAAGGGCAAGGAGGGGGGAAGTTTTGAGTTGAAAATGCTTTAACTCATCACCGACAGCGGAAGAAAATCAACAATTAAAAATTAAATTGATGTTTTTAATTTTTAATTTTAATTTTTAATTATTCAGAGTGGCTTGACTGCCACTGCTGCATAGTGGGCGGGAGATAGATATTTTTGAGCTAAGCGCTGGAGTTCTGGTGGTTGAAATTCCTTAATCTTAGCTGGATAAGTGACAGCTAATTCGGCAGCAGCAATTGTGCTGTAATAACCGTAAAGGCCAGCCAGTTGGCCGGGTGTTTCGGTAGAGAAGGCAAAGTCGTTGCACAACTGTCGTTTGCACCGAGCCAGTTCAGAGTCAGAAACCGGAGTTGAAAGCAATTCCCAGACGCGATCGCCGATCTTATCTTCAACTTTTTCGATAAATTGCGGTTCAAGGACTGCACTAATTGTAAATAAACTCGAATCTTTTTGCAGCGAGAAACTGCTATCGATCGCCTGTACCCATTGTAACTCTTCCCGTAGTTCCCGAACTAAGCGGGAAGAGCGCCCATCTCCCAGCAGCACCGAGAGCAAGTCTAAACCATAAGCACTCTCAAATTCCTCTACTCCGGGCCCTACCCAAGCCATCATCAGCCGTGCTTGCTCCAGTCTGGGCAAGTAGAGTTCCTCGCGGCGGATTCCTCTGACTGGAGGCTCTATCTCTGCCTTCAGTTTGGGACAATAGCACTTGTCATAGAAACCGTCGAAAGCCAATTGCGCGGCCTCTAGAGCTCGTCCTTGCTCAATTCCTCCCACGATCGCCACTGTGATATTTTCGGGCTGGTAGTGACAGCGGTGGAAAGAACGCATCTCTTCGGGCGATCGCTCCCAAAGTTGCGCTTCCGTCCCCAAGACTGAGCGTCTGTAGGGGTGGCGATCGTAAACTATCTCCATCAGAGTTTGAAACGCGATCCAGTCTGGATTATCCTGAGCTTGGCGGATTTCCTCCAATACAACATCCCGTTCCAAGTTAAACTCGCCCTCTGGGATCGCAGCCCGGAGCAGCAACTCTGCCAATATATTTGTGACATCTTCAAAATATTCGACCGCAGTAGTAATGAAAAAATGGGCATAGTCGTGGCTTGTGGCTGCATTCGCCATCCCGCCATGATTTTCTATCACTTGGTCAAATACGCCCGGGCCAATGCGATCGGTACCTTTAAAAATCATGTGTTCCAAAAAGTGCGCCATCCCCGACCAGGGATCGGGTTCTAAGGTAGCGCCAGCCTTTACCCAAACATCTACCACTGCTACAGGTGTCGCAGGAATGTATTGGTGAATAACTGTTAACCCGTTGTCCAGCTTCAATACATGAGCTGGGAATTCTAAAGCAGTGGGGAGTTGAGACAAACTAATTAATCTTAAAACTCTACATAACTTCACATTGAACTATGGTAGCGCTTTGCGAACGCTGAATTCGGAATAAATTGATACAGATTGAGATCGCGATCGCTCATCTTGTCGCTAAAGCTCCTGGCAAGGGGGATAAATCAGAAATCCTGGCTGTAAACTTACACTTGTAGCACCCGATCGGAACTGACAGCAGATTTCCGGTAGATAGAATACGATCGAGCTCGGATATCAACTATAGCAATCCTAAATCATTTGTGAATTTCTTACTCCCTCCCCTTAGCAAGGGGAGGGTTGGGGTGGGGTAAAAAATTTACGATTCATTTAGGATTGCTATATTGACAGAGTAACTTTAAACCTGACTGTACTTTATCAACCTACAATCTCCAGTAGGTAGTTAACTAT
Source organism: Kamptonema animale CS-326 (assembly GCF_028330895.1). Classification (NCBI taxonomy): domain Bacteria; kingdom Bacillati; phylum Cyanobacteriota; class Cyanophyceae; order Oscillatoriales; family Microcoleaceae; genus Kamptonema; species Kamptonema animale. The sequence continues at coordinate 16,569 of NZ_JAQMUA010000020.1, forward strand.
AGAGGAGACAGAGTAATTAAACGCGATCGTACTTTATCGACCTAGAATCTCCTCTAGGTAATTAACTGTAGAGGAGAGAAAAGCCCAGGGGAATAGAAGAAAATAGGCGATCTTAAAACAAAGGAAGGAAAATCAATAAATCGCTGAGCTGTAGCAAAAAGTTATTGCCTTTAAGATGAGAACCCTTATCTAGCAGTTTTCAATAAGCGTGAGTGGCTAGAGCCACAAGCTATTAGCTACTATCATTATAACTACTCAAGCATTATAACTACTCAATCGACGATTTCTATATATGCAGTATCTTTGATAAATTCTAGTTTATTTTGAGCATACTTAACTTCCGAAGTCAAGATTTAAGTTGAAATTCTAATAATACCACCTTCGACTGAGCCTCAATCAGTCGAGAGAAAGAGGAAGTAACTTGAACCCTCTCCTACGCTAAAAAGTGTACCGATCGAACACTATTTCAAAGAGGAGAACCTACATGGTAGCTACACTTGAGGATACTAAGCGCCAAGCGATTGCCAGTAAGCTAACAGACATGAAAGCGCTGCAAAACCTACTGATTGCGAATGAAGAAATGTTCTTGCAGTCATGTAGTGACTCCGACCTTTGCAATCGCTTCCGAGATATGCTCGAAGACGACCGCAAAAACCTGGGCATCTTAGAAACCACTATCGTTCAGTACGGCGTTCAAGGTAAGCCAAAAGAAACAGCCGTAAAAATGATTGAAGAAGTTCAGAAACTGATGAAAGGTTCTGAACTTACACTGTTTGAAAAAGTAGGCCAGCACGAACTGCTTAAGCACAAACAAACAATGACTGGACTGTTGATTCACAAAGCAGCTCAAGTAGTTGGTGCTGACATTGAAGCCGCCATCACCCCCCTCAATACAGTTAACTTTGAAAACCGCGCTCACCAAGAGCAACTTAAAGGTATTCTAGAAGTTCTCGGTGTCCGCGAACTAACAGGAAAAGACCCCGATCAAGGAGTTTGGGCCCGCGTTCAAGATGCAATGGCTGCTTTAACTGGTGTCATTGGTGGTGCTGTTAGTCGTAGCAAAGACGAGATGAACATCACGGAAATTATCTCGATGGATCATCGCAAAGTCGATGCCCTTTTCATGCAAATTGCTGCTACTAACGAACCCCAAAAACTGCAAGAATTCTTCGGTCAACTTTACAAAGACTTAAGCGTTCATGCAGAAGCAGAAGAGCAAGTTGTTTACCCCGCAGTCCGCAGCTACTACAATAACACCCAAGAGCTGTACGACGAGCAAGCTCAAATGAAGGAAATGCTAGCTGACATTAAGGCTACTAGCCCCAGTTCTTCTGAGTTCAAAGCTAAAATTGAAAGGCTGATGGCTGATGTTAAGGATCACGTCCGCCAAGAAGAAAATGATTTGTTCCCTTACATTCGCCGCAACTTAAGCGAAGTGCAAATGGAACAAATGGCTACTCAGTTTAAGGAAGCAAAAAGCCAGTTACAAAAACAGATGGCTTCCAGCATACGCTAATTAAGTAGATGCTAATTCTCGCTGAATAAAAGCGTTAGATAGCTAATCTGCAACCAACAAATCCCACCATCTAAATGGTGGGATTATTGTTAATACCAATATCGGCTTGGAAAACTTTACTTGTCCAGGCGATTAGAATATAACTTGCTCCTAAAAATAAAGTCTGCCGTAGTTTATACCAAATCCTGGTCATCCCCTTTATTAGTAATTATGTCGTCATTGCGTAGGCGTAGCCTGGACGTAGCACTTGACTTTGTGAAGCAATTCCAAAGACTAGGCGATTGCTTCTGTTTGCTTCGTTACTCGCAACTCGCAATGACAATAAAGGGGGCAATAAACCCGGATTTGGTATAACTAGGAAAAAAAATTGTTTAAATCTATCGCCTAGGTTTTTTGATACTAAAATTAGCCTGCGAAGGCGGACTTTGTTTGCGCGTCCGCCTTGCTTTGCGAACGATCTTCGCTGGGCATAATTTTTAACCGTTAATTACGTCGCCGCCGTTGGGATGCAATATTTGACCTGTCATATAAGACGAATCTTTCGAGGCCAAAAATACATAGCAAGGTGCAACTTCATCGGGTTGACCAGCCCGCCCCAGCGGTGTATTTGCACCAAATTTTTCTACTTTTTCTTCAGGAAAAGTAGAAGGAATTAGTGGTGTCCAAATTGGGCCGGGAGCTACCCCGTTGACGCGAATCTCTTTTTTGGCTAAGCTACCAGATAAGGAGCGCGTAAAGGCAACGATCGCACCTTTTGTTGAGGAGTAATCGAGCAATTGTTGATTGCCTTTGTAGGCGGTTACGGAGGTGGTATTAATAATTGCACTACCTTCTTTGAGATGTTTAAGAGCGGCTTTTGTTAGGTAAAACATGGAGAAAATGTTAGTGCGAAAAGTGCGCTCTAGCTGTTCGGCGGTGATGTCCTCAATGCTTTCTTGGGGATGTTGTTCGGCGGCGTTGTTGATTAGAATATCGAGATGGCTGAATGCTTTAACAGTTTGTTCTACAAGTTTCTGACAAAAGCTTTCATCACCTACGTCACCTGCGATCGCGAGACAGCGGCGGCCTTGTTCTTCTATTAATTGTTGGGTTTTTTTTGCGTCTTCATGTTCGTTGAGATAGGCGATCGCAACATCAGCACCTTCTTTAGCAAATGCGATCGCTACAGCGCGACCAATCCCGCTATCTCCCCCAGTAATTAAGGCTACTTTCCCCCGCAATTTATCACTACCGCGATATTCAGCCGCCTGCGATTCAGGTGGCGGTGTCATCTGCGATTCACTCCCCGGACGCTGTTCTTGATGCTGTGCTGGTAAAGTCTGTTCTTGTGTCGGCATAAAATCACCTCTAAGTTCTACCTTCCATAAATAAAGGTTTCCCTCAGAGCGTGAATCATTCTTTTAGCAGATCCACTTCTACGACTAAAGTTAAGTTATAAGTCTGCGGATGTGGACTTTGTTTGTACTCGTCGGTCATTAAGATTGGGAGCGATCGCACTCTATCGATCCTATAACGCGATCGACCATCTCATTCAATCGCACATCTTTGCAGCCTAAAAAAAGTGCACGCCAAAACTTGATTTTGACGTGCAGCTTAAAGATATTGCTCAAGGCATTAAGCCTTAAGTCAAACAGCTAATTGAGATTAAAATACCTGACTAGCAGCAGGAGCGGCCACCAGCAAGTTCTCGTCAAGAGAATTTTGCGCCACAATATACAGAGGATTCGAGCCGTATTCAGGCTCCGGAACAGTTACAACAGGTGCAGCAGCATTAGGGGCCAACAAACTGAAACTGTCAACTCCACTTGTCGGTTGAGTGACCGTACCGCCATTCGTTAAAGGATCGCTAGCTTCAGTAGCAGTAATAGTCACCCCATCACTTTTACCTATCAGCAGATCGCCGACAGAAGATAAAGGAGTTGTCCCATTCGCAGTTGGGGTAGCTGTATTCGATACCACTGGCGCTGTATTCGGCCCCGGTACATTGAATGTTACAGGGTTCGGCCCAGTGGGAATTGGGAAAGGATTCTGTACTTCCGGCGTGAAGACTTCCAGTACATCGTAAGTCCCAGGCGCTACATTAGTGAACGTGGCGATACCAGCAGCAGTGGTTCTTACCAGTTGTTCGCCTGCATCCACAACCCCATTCCTGTTCAAATCTAGCAAGAAGGGGATGTTTTCCAAGGGCGGTTCACCACCATCTTGGATACCGTTGCGGTTGTCATCTCGGAATTTAACAACGTTGAGGTTGTACAACAGACCGTTACCGACTACGGCACAACCAAACTCTTGATTTGCGCCGAGATTGATGTCAAGTTTTTGAGTAGTCTTGATCGCACCTGTGGGTGTTACTTCCCGGAGGCGATACAAACCTGGGGCCAAATTGTTAAATGAGAAGTTACCAAAGGTATCGCTGACAACGGTGGGTTCCCCGGCATCGAGGACGTTGTTACCATTCAAGTCCAGCGCGATTGTTACCCCTGCAATCCCCTTCTCATTTCCATCTTTATAGCCGTTGTTGTTTAAATCCTCGAATTTACACCCAGTGATGCGGCTGTTAAGGGCATTACCGAAGATCACCCGGGCATCAGTGTTGCTGAGGTCAAACTGAACGCGCGTAGCCATAGTAGGCGTGAAACCAGTCGGCACGACTTCCCTGACTACATAATTGCCTGCGGGCAAATTGGTAAAGGCAGCCTCACCTGCGGCATTGGTGGTAGTTGACTGTTCTCCAGCATCTACAGCACCGTTATCGTTAGCGTCAATAAAAACTTGAACGTTTGATATGCCTACCTCCCCTACATCTCGGCGACCGTTAACGTTTTGGTCATTGTATTTGAAGACCGTGATATTAGGTCGAGTATTTCCGACACCACCGCTGGAAGTCCCACTAGCAGGAACAGAGGGAAAAGTAACAGAAGGTTCCGGGTTGGTGGGGGGGAAAGTCGGAGCAAAATTCGCTCTAATTACCCGAATGCCATTAACGGCATTGGAATCGGGTATGGCGAATTCTAGGGGTGATTGTGGTTGCACCAGAGGGCCTGGTACGGCAATCTCGCGGGGATTGGTAGTCGTGGAGACTGGATCGTTAGCGTTACCTGTGGGGATGTCAGTGCCTGGTATTAGTGCAGGGCTGCCATTTGCGAGCGTCCCTGGGAATATTTCCCGTAAGGAGTAAGTGTTGGTCGCTAGTAAATCTCTGAAGCTAGCACGTCCGTCTACGTTTGTGATTCGCAGGGGTTCTCCAGCGTCAAAAACCCCGTTCCTGTTTATATCCAAGATGAAGGGAACATTAGCAATCGGAACTTCTCCCTGTGCCGGTTCAAAGGTACCGTTGCGATTGGTGTCTCGGAATTTGAAGATGGGGATTTCATAGAGTTGAGTGTTCCCAATATTCGCGCAACCCCAGATTTCGTTTTGGCCCAGGTTGATGTCGAGATTGGGAATGTTGTTGGGGGGAGTGCTTTGGGGAAAATCTCTTTCTAAGGGGTTCGTGTTGAGCCGTTCCTCCCGAATTCGGTACAGGCCCGCGTTCAAATTACTGAACTGCCAACTGCCATCCCGATTTGTGTAGGTAAAGGTTTCACCGGCATCAAAGGTATTGTTGTTGTTGTTGTCAATATAGACTCTGACACCTTCAATACCCGGCTCATTTCCATCCCGAAAGCCGTCATTGTCAACGTCAAGGAATTTGCAACCAATGATCTGGCTGCCAGTCGGAGAGTTGCCAAAGGTAATTCTGGCATCATTATTGTTGACGGTGACTGCCAGCGACTGGGGTGTGGTGGGTCGGAAACCGTTCGGCACGACTTCCCTGACCACATAAGTGCCTGGTACTAAGTTAGGGAATGTGAAGCTACCGTCGGATGCTGTAAGTCGACTGGTTTCTCCCGTATCCAGTACACCATCGTTGTCAGCATCTATGAAGATTGTGACATTTCCAATGCCGGGTTCTCCAGGTTGGCGGAGGCCATCAGCGTTGTCGTCCCTGAACTTAATACCCGTAATTCCGACTGGGACATCCCCGACAAACACTCTCGGATTTGGAATTACTGGACTTACTTGACTAGCTTCTAATTCTGCCATGATTTCTCTCCTTCACACCTAAATCCATTAAATTACAGACTAATGTATCGGTTTGTCAATCACCCATTAGTTTTTGTTAATGGCTGAAAACCGCTACTCACTCATACTGAATACGTTTGCACTTGCTCTGATGTTCCTCATCCAACAGGAAAATGCTTCAAGCTTTGTCGCAGGAAAGTATATCAGGTTTTTAACAACTCTGGCAATTTCAACCCAACATCTTCCGTCCTAAAAAATTGTAGGGCAGATGCGATCGCTGGGTTGCTAGCAGATGGGTCATCGAGCTGAAACATGGGAACGGTGCGTTGGCCCCCACAAAATTCTCGCTCTTTCCGAGGTCAGCCCCAGCCGTACATTAGAATTCTGCTCCCAATATACAAACTAGCGAACAGACTCCCGGAACCCAGACCTTACTGTTGGAAGTTGCCAACAATAGAGTATCACGGCAATTGCACTTTAACTGCTTTCCTATCCGTTATTGCTGTTTAGAAAACCGGGAAGAAAGGCGATCGCACCTGAAAAAACCGGGAGCCTCCCATATTGGAAAAAGACTTAACCTCCCCAGCCCCTTCCCTACAAGGGAAGGAGAAAGAAAGAAAGGAATAAATTTCCTCTTCCCGATCCGGGGGTAGGGAAGAGGTCAAATTCAGCATTCATGCAAATGGGGATGCTGCTAAAAAACCGAAATTGCTATCAACGATCGCACTGGCTGACCCCCCGCTTATAGATGCTATTAATTCACCTGTTTTACCAATTTGGATCGGGTTAGCATTCTTGTCCTGAGCAATATTGAGTTGCGGGAGGCTTAAGCCATTAGCCAAACTCAGTAAGTCTTTAGCGTCGTTACCGCTGTCAAAATTCAAAATGGCATCACTGCCAGCCGCACCCACGAGGAAACTATCGGGTTCCACTCCCGCCCTGAAAATCTCCTGTTCTAGTTTACTGCTGCTATCGGTCACAGGATCGCTATCAAAGGATTTCTTTGCCAACTCATCTTCAGAAGTCCCCGTCAGCAGATCGATACTACGGGCCGAGATGTCTGTACTCACGGTGACAATCGCAGGGGGTGTAGTCTGGATGAAACCGGGAGGCGCAATTTCTCTAAGTACATAGGTTCCAACAGGGACATTGCGGAAACTATAGTTACCTTGGGCATCTGAAAAGACGGAAGGTTCGTTTGCGTCTAAGCTGCTGTTGTTATTAAGGTCAATGTAAATTTGCGTGTTGGCGATCGGGGGTTCCCCTGCATCTAAACGACCGTTGGCATTGATATCGTTGAATTTAACACCGCTGATATTGCCCAACACCAAGCTGTTGCCAAAGGAGATGTTTGTGGCATTTGTGCCATTGGTGATGGTAATCGGGCTAGGATTGGGCGTAGTTTGACGAAATCCTGGTTGTTGAACTTCTCTAACAAAATAAGTACCCGCTGGCAAATTAATGAAAGAAAAATTACCTTCGGGATTTGTTAAAGTCGCTGGTTCGTTACTGTCTAGGCTACCGTTGTTATTGAGGTCGAGGTAGATAGACCAATTGGCAACTCTTGGTTCTGGTGGCTCATTTACGCCATCCCCATTAAGGTCATTGAATTTGAAGCCACTAATACTACCTGTGGGGAAGTTATTGCCGAAATTGACTCCTGCGGCATTAGTACCGCCACTAATGTTAATCGGGCCGGGATTAGCTGTAGTTTGTACCCAACCTGGTTGCAGCACTTCCCTAACTAAGTAAGTACCAGAGGATACGTTGGCGAAAGTATAGTTCCCTTGTCGATCGGTGAAAGTATTGGGTTCGCCTGTATCTAATCTGCCATTATTATTGGAATCTATGTAAATTTGCCAGTCAGCCAGTGTCGGTTCTGTTGCGTCTCTGAAACCATTGGCGTTGAGGTCACTGAATTTAAGACCGCTGATGCTACCCGTGAAGAAGTTGTTACCAAAGTTAATGTTACTAATATTCGCCCCTGGAGTTAGGTTGATCGTGCCAGGATTAGGCGTAGTTTGTCGAAAATTGGGTTGCTGAACTTCCCTGACTGTGTAGTTACCGGGGGGGATATTAACGAAGGCATAGTTACCTTCGGCATTAGTAAAAGTTGAGGGTTCGCCTCCATCAATATTGCCATTGTTGTTGAAGTCTAGGAAGATTTGCCAGTTAGCGAGTGTAGGTTCTCCCGGATCTAATTGACCGTTGGCATTGATGTCGTTAAATTTAAACCCGCTGATGTTACCTGCGAAGAAGTTATTACCAAAGTTGACACCTGTGGCGTTAGTACCGCTGATGATGGTAATGGGGGCAGGATTGGTAGTGGTTCGCCTCCAGTTGGGTTGCTGAACTTCTCTAACTGTGTAGGTTCCCGGTGGCAGGTTGACAAAGGAGTAGTTGCCTTGGGCATTGGTTAACGTTGATGGTTCATTGGTATCTAGTGCTCTATTGTTGTTAATGTCGAGGTAGATTTGCCAGTTAGCGAGTGTGGGTTCGCCTGGATCTAGGAATCCGTTGGCGTTGAGGTCGTTAAATTTGAGTCCACCGATCGCGCCGACTTGGACGTTCCCAAAGTTGACGTTGCCGATGTCTGTTTGGCTACCGGTTCTGATGCCGCTGGTTGGTTCTGACATGATGAGGCTTTAGCGTGCTGAATGTGATTAAAGCGTTGCTGTAGCGAAATCTAGCAGTTTTTTGGTAAAAGTAGCAAATTTAACTGGAAATAACGCGGCCCTCTGGCGAGGGTGTTTCATTAGAGATGATGTAAAAGTCTGGGCGCAATTGCAAAAGTCTCTCTATATATTCCTGCTTTTGCTCAGCATAATAATTGTTTTCGGATGCTTTGATAACTACATTTAAAAGTTATATAAGTCACCGCTTCTACCACTTCAATTAAATATAAGATGGTATCTATTTTTTATACAAATCAGTTCTGTTTCAATTGACTTAAGTAGAAGGAAGAAGGAAAAAGGAAAAAAAAATTAGTTATCTAGGAGAGAAGGAAGAAAAATTTAGTTATCTAGGAGAGAAGGAAGAATGTTTATACAGTCGGCTTTTTAGCCATCCCGATCTTATGTTTAATTAGGTGGATTTACTTATATCAACCACCACAACAGTTAGGACATTCTCAATCGCCCAAACTATTTCTAGTATTGCATTTTCCTCCTGCCTTCTGCCTCCTGCCTCCTGCTATACCATTAGCTTTATTAAGACTTACGCAAAGAAACCGAGTTTCTTAGAAAATCGAAGATTCTAAACTAGATATCTACGAAGAAACCCGGTTTCTGACCTAAACGTGCGTAAGTTCTGACTTAATTAATAAGCATCTTGCAACTCGTAAAAATCAGGGGAGATGTAATCTTTACGCAGCGGCCAGCCTACCCAGTCTTCCGGCATTAAAATCCGCTTGAGATTGGGATGGCCTTCGTAGACGATGCCGTACATATCGTAAGATTCCCGCTCTTGGAAATCTGCGGCTTTCCAAATCCAGTAAACTGAGGGTAATCGGGGGTCTGCGCGGGGCAAAAAGACTTTGACGCGCACTTCTTCGGGGCGATCGCAATTATCGCTCACTTTAACTAAGTCGTAGGTGCTGACTAAATCTTCCCCCGGCCCTTGGTCGTAAGCACACTGACACCGCAGGTAATTAAACCCATAAGCGTAAAGTGCTGTTGCCATTGGGATTAAAAATTCCCGGTCTACTTTCAGGATCTCAACTCCCAAATGGTCTGGATCTAAGGCTTGGTGTTCAAAGCCATTCTGAGTTAACCATTGGGAAACTTTACCCGCTTCCACAATTGGGGCTGGCGAATCAGGCACGGGGCACCTCCTGTTTTTGACTGGCTTGTAGGGCGGGGGGTACGGGCATTCCCATTGCTTCGGTTAATGCTGCGGGTGGTGTGAATCGGGTGGGAACCTGTAAATATTTGCCGTCTAAGATTTCGTCTACGACTTTCATCTTGTGGCTTCTGGTGTAGTAGCGGTGGGTTGGCTGTAAGTTACCCCGTTCTTGCAGAGAATCGTTGGAGATTTTCTTCCGCAGTTTGATAATTGCGTCGATGATTGCTTCTGGGCGCGGGGGACAGCCGGGGATGTAAACATCGACTGGAATCAGTTTGTCTACGCCGCGTACTGCTGTGGGGGAATCCATGCTGAACATTCCGCCGGTGATGGTGCAAGCGCCCATAGCGATTACGTATTTGGGCTCTGGCATCTGCTCGTAAAGACGCACTAGGATTGGTGCGTATTTCATGGTGATCGTGCCGGCGGTGATGATTAGGTCGGCTTGCCGGGGGCTGGAACGGGGGACTAAACCGAAGCGATCGAAGTCAAAGCGGGAGCCAATTAGGGCTGCAAATTCGATGAAACAACAGGCTGTTCCATAAAGTAGCGGCCACAGGCTAGATAGCCGCGCCCAGTTGTAGAGGTCGTCAACTGTGGTGAGGATGACGTTCTCAGACAGTTGCGAGGTAATTTCAGGGCGCTCAACTGGGTTGATAAGTTGGGTTTTTTGTGTATCAGAACTTAAGACCATTCCAAGGCTCCTTTGCGCCATGCGTAAACGAGAGCAATAACTAGAATCGCGATAAAAATCAAGGCTTCGATGAAAGCTAGCAGTCCCAGTTGGCTGAAGGCGACGGCCCAGGGATAGAGGAAGACTGTTTCTACGTCAAAGATGACGAAGACTAGAGCAAACATATAGTAACGGATGTTGAATTGAATCCAGGCTCCGCCAATGGGTTCGACTCCAGATTCGTAGGTGGTGCGCCGGTCGTAGGGCCGGCTTTTGGGCCGCAGCAGCTTGGACGCTGTGAGGGCAAGAACTGGTATTAGGCTGGAGATGATTAGAAAGCCTAAGAAATACTCGTAGCCGCTGAGTGCAAACACGGTTGTTGACTACTGCCTCTGTAAAAGGGTTTTGTAACTTGTTCTTTACAATATACGATCGCGGGTGGGAGGGGCAAGGTAAATGGGTAATGAGTTATGGGTAAATTATGGCGATCGTCACTGTCTAGCTTGTAGTCAAGTTCTGATCGTACCCAAGGCCTCGGTCATCGTCGGAGTGAGAATTAATCTGAGGTTTCGACATAATTTTAGGTAAATAACAATGGAAATCATACAGGACTGAAGTGCGATCGGTTGGGGGGCGGTTTTTTATAATTGGTTGATGCGTATCAAAGATTTGGGCAAAACCGCCCCTACAGGAATTATTGGGGCGATCGCTTTACATCAATATCAATGTAGGGGCGATCGTATTGGTCAGGAAAATATCGCGATCGCTATTCTTTTGTGAGGTGCGATCGCTTATAACCACCTATTAGTGAGATTGCTTAGGCGCAATTTCAAACCCTAGTTCAGATACATAAAAACAAACATCAAACTCAGCCAAAAAATTTAACCTTCCTAAAATGAGCGGCATATTTCTTTGTCTAGTCCAAGCAAAAGCCAAGTTAACTGGTGCAAACCTGCTGACTGTCCCTGACAACAACAAAGCCCTAGCCTCGATATTTACCAGATTTCCCGACAAAGAAATAATAAAAGTTTGTTCCTCCCAAACTGCCCCTAGTTGTAACCCAATTTCATAAGGCAAAACATTCATACTTGCCCCCGTATCCAGCAACCCCATCACCTCAATCGACTGGCTCCGATAGCTTAATTTTATCGGTAAATAAGGCGCATAAGATACCTGGTCAAAGCGATCCAATTGAGAGGCAAAAGAGTATTTTTCACCATTAAGCATTTTGCAGTTTCTTTTGTTCCTCTAAAAACTGTGCTAATTGACGCGCTCCTTCATCGGAATTATGCAACATCTCAAAATAATTATCTTTAGAGTCTAAGTTCGCCAAATCTTCCTCTTTTGCTAACTCAGAGGCCAAAAATTCTATTACTCTTAATTTATCCACACGAGATAAATTGCTAAGTAGAGGAAATAGTTGTGCAATTGGCATAATTAAAATTTCCATTTATATTCATCCTATTTATGTTACCAACATTTTTGCGTTTTTGTCAACTAGATTGACGATCATCTTTTAGCGCTCCTCCAGCCACGTTTATCTTGGGTAAAAAAAGAGCGATGGCTTTATATCAATATCAATTTAGGGGCGCTCGGATTGGGCACGAAAATATTGCGAGCGCTTTTCTTTTGCGAAGGACGATCGCTCTTTTTGGGAAGACAGATTTTAGAGCGCGATCGCCTCTCCTAAAACCTTGTCAAAAAACAGATAGGTGTTAAAATAGAAGCATCATTCCCATCTCACTCATCTCAATATCAAATTTATGAAAATAGAAGACTATCCACTTGCTAAAGAATTAATCTTCGATACCGAAGGCAACATTAGTCAAGTTATACTCAATTATACCGATTATCAATATCTTCTCGATGCGATCGAAGAGCAAGGACTTCTCCTCGCTATGTGCGAAGTAAAAGCTGAAAAGCCGTTAACTTTACAGCAAGCAATGGCAGAACTGGAACAAGAATGAAAGTCGAATATCTACCCAGTTTTTTGAAGGATTTAAAAGCTCTTAAAAGTACACCTGTATTTGAGCAAATCAAGGCGATCGCTTTTGAAGAAATACCAAATGTTACGGATTTACAGACAATTGTTAACTTGAAAAAATTAAAAGGCGATGACAATGCCTATCGGCTTCGGGTGGGCGACTATCGAATAGGTTTTTATTTTGAGGGCGAAACTGTTACTTTTGCTAGGGTTCTCCACCGGAAAGATATTTATCGCTACTTTCCCCCATAAATCACTTTGATGAATGGCGATCGCTCTTTTGTGTGGAAGGGCGATCGCTTTATATGAATGTAGGGGCGATCGTATTGGTCAGGAAAATATCGCGATCGCTTTTCTTTTGTGAGGTGCGATCGCTTATAACCACCTATTAGTGAGATTGCTTAGGCGCAATTTCAAACCCCAGTTTATACGCGACACAATCTTAGTGACAAAATAAACTTTATTCTCATTATCAATTATAAAAATTACCCGCACCCGATAATCTCTCACTCTTAAGCGCCAGTCATTCCGACCTTTTAGGGGTTTAATATCAACCAAGGATCGGTTAATAGTAGGGAGTCTACTGGCGCGATCGCACTCTTTTAAAATTGACAAGTCGCAATCTTTTAAAATTGACAAATTTGGCATCTGGCAAAAAATTACGTAAACTCTACCCGATCGCCTCAAACTCACCTTAAGCCAGCTAAAACTCCCTCCACCCTTGACCCAGCAAAGTCGCAGAACCATTGTCACCCCCTGAAATCCCACCATCTCGAAAACAGGCGCTCCCTTTTTCCCAGATATGCGATCGCAGACTCATATTCTGTAATAATCTTTAATAGTTATTTTAAGATTGACTTACACACTCTATTTTGAGCTATGGGCGATCCAGCCACCGAAGTCAAAACGCTAGATCGACACGAATGCCGCGCCTGCGGCTACGTTTACGAACCGAGAAAGGGTCACGCTCAAAGTCAGATCCCTCCGGGGACGGCCTTTGAAGATTTGCCCCAGACTTGGCGCTGTCCGGCTTGCGGTGCGCCGAAGTCCCGATTTCAAAATGTTGGCCAGACTGAAGGCGCTTCTGGATTCAAGGAAAATCGGCGCTACGGGCTGGGTGTCAATACTATGAGTGAATCCCAGAAAAGTTTGCTGATTTTTGGCGGCTTAGCGGTTGGTTTCTTGTTGTTGCTGAGTTTATATGGTTTGCAGTAAGACGATTGTGAGAGTTTGGCAACGAATTGTAATCTTATTGGTTGCTGTGCTAATCTGTGCGGGTTGCAGCACTATTCCTTCTGTGAGTTACAACCCCTGGAAGGTAGTTCCTCTGCCAACTAAAGCTAATTTGCAGGATGTCGCCTTTACTGGCAATCCTCAGCATGGCTGGATTGTGGGTTCTGACACTACTTTACTGGAAACAAAAGACGGCGGGGAAAATTGGCAGGCGATCGCTCTAAATTTAGAAGATGCGATGTCCCGTTTTTCCTCGGTGAGTTTTTCCGGTTCGGAAGGGTGGATTGTCGGACAGCCTTCCGTTTTGCTGCACACTGAGGATGAGGGTAAATCTTGGACTCGCATTGCTCTAAGTAGCCAGCTTCCCGGTTCTCCCAGTACGATTGTAGCTTTAGGGCCCCAGTCTGCCGAGATGACCACTGATGTAGGCGCGATCTATCAGACTGCTGATGGCGGTAAGACTTGGAAAGCTTTAGTACAAGAAGCTTTTGGGGTAGTTCGCAATATCAACCGTTCCCCTGACGGGCAGTATGTGGCGGTTTCGTCAAAGGGTAATTTTTACTCCATTTGGCAACCGGGACAGGATGCTTGGACTCCCTACAACCGTAATAGTTCTCGCCGTCTCCAAAATATGGGGTTTGGCAAGGATGGGCGTTTGTGGATGCTGGAGAGAGGCGGCCAAATTCAATTTAGCGATCCTCAAAATCGGGATGAGTGGGGAGAACCTTTTAGTCCCGATCGCAAAGCGAGTTGGGGTTTGCTAGATTTGGTTTACCGCACGAACGATGAGATTTGGCTGGCTGGTGGCGGTGGCAATTTGCTTTGCAGTTTTGATGGCGGGAAAACTTGGCAAAAAGACCGCGAGGTTGAGGATGTGCCCGCTAATTTTTACAAAATTGTCTTTATGACTCCTGAGAAAGGGTTTATTATCGGTGCGACCGGAACTCTATTGAAATATCAGGGATCGGCGCAACCTGCTTGATAGTAAAATTGTCTTAAAGATTTTGTGTTGAGCTGTTTTCTAGGAGGTATCTAAATGGCTGGTGGTTCAACTGGTGAGCGTCCGTTTGGGGACATTGTTACGAGCGTGCGCTATTGGGTGATTCATAGCATCACCATTCCCGCGCTGTTTATTGCTGGCTGGCTGTTTGTACAGACAGGCTTAGCTTATGATGTGTTCGGGACTCCTCGGCCGAATGAGTATTTTACTCAGACTCGCCAAGAAGTGCCGATCGTATCAGACCGTTTTGAAGCTAAGAAACAAGTCGATCAGTTCATTGCTAAGTAATTTAAAAAGGAGTTTGAAAGCATGACTAGCAGAGTCCCTAATAACGAGCCAGTTTCTTATCCGATTTTTACGGTGCGGTGGTTGGCAGTTCACACCCTTGGCGTTCCCACAATTTTCTTTTTGGGCGCGATCGCAGCTATGCAGTTTATTCAACGATAGGAGTTTATAATGCCTGAAAGAGTTCCAAATCCCAATCCACAGCCTGTTGAGTTAAACCGGACTTCTCTGTATTTGGGTCTGTTGCTGATTTTCACATTGGGTATCCTATTTTCTAGTTATTTCTTTAACTAACTAGAATTTGAACGGATTTCGAGTTTTTTGGATTAGGTCTGTTTAGTTTTGATTTAAGAGGTGAACGCTGTGCTTCAATCTGGTCGAATTCCTTTGTGGCTTGTAGCAACTGTTGCTGGTATGGGCGTACTGACGATTTTGGGTATTTTCTTTTACGGAGCTTACGCTGGTTTGGGTTCTTCTATCTAACAGAGAATCAGGGGAGAGGAATTAAAAATTAAAGATTAAAAATGGCATAAATCTTAGCAATTTCCAATTTTTAATTGGACGTTTTTAATTCTGAAATATCTCCCCAAGCCCCTTAAAAATGGGCGCGAAGAGTAATTAAAAGCCTTGACTTTTTTGTATATTTGTAATATAATCCTGCTCTTTTACGAGTGGGATTTTTTGTACAGGACTTACGGAATCAACTAAAGAAACCGGGTTTTTTAGGAAAATATTTCGTTTTGACCTACATACGAGCTCAAAAACCCGGTTTCTGGGACTCCCTGCGTAAGTCCTATTGTAGTTGGGTTGGTAGGACGGGGTTGGCTAGTTTGCTAGGTTGTTATAGTTGATGCAAGTAATGATAGATAAGTTTGTCATTGCGAGGAACGAAGCAATCTCCTGTCTTCGCGATTGCTAAGCCCTAACGGGCAGGCTACGCCAACGTTTCACTCGCAATGACATAGTAATTGCACTCAGAATAAAATTATATTGAACTCATAGTTTTGAGGTTTTAATTACACAATGCAGACATCACAAACTGAACAGGAAATGGAAAGTGTGGCACTAAGTCTTTATGATGCTGATTTTTATGCTTGGACTCAGAAACAAGCAGAATTTTTACGGGATGGTAAATGGAGTCAGTTAGATTTAGTTAATTTAATTGAGGAGATTGAATCTTGGGGAAAACAGCAGCGTTCTGAATTGCGAAATCGTTTGAGTATTTTGATTGGACATTTATTGAAATGGGAATATCAATCTAATCGGCGGAGTCGTAGTTGGTTAATGACGATTCGCGTACAGCGTCGCGATACTCTGGAACTGGTGAAGGAAAATCCGCGTCTCAAACCCTATCTTCAGGAATCTTTGCAAAAGATATATGAAAATGGTAGGGATTTGGCGGCGGGAGAAACAAATTTGCCGATTAAAACTTTTCCGCTAGATTGCTGTTATTCACTGGAGGAGATTTTGAGCGATAGCTTTTATCCGGGTGAATTGGCGACCGATGATTTGATGGAATAGTGCATAAATTTCCGCTAACCTTACGCTTAAACATTCTAATGGATTTAATCACAATCTTAGGACTAACAGCCGCTACATTGACAACCAGTGCATTTCTACCTCAAGTGATTAAAACCTGGCAAACAAAATCCGCAAAAGATGTCTCTGTGTCAATGCTAATTACTTTCTGTATCGGGATTTTCCTCTGGTTAATATACGGGGTTTTTCGTCAAGATTTAGCCATTATTCTTGCCAATGCAGTTACATTAATTCTTAATTTAGCGATTTTATGGCTTAAAATTAGATATGAATGAGATATTATCCAGCTAAAGCTGAATCTGCCAGTGACTCCTGACCTATTTTCCTCTGAACGCCTCCTGTTTACGCCAGCAACCCCTAACGCTGATGCTATCCCCACAATTTTTGCTTTTCCCAACGAGTACACTGTTGGCATCACTAGCCTTGGCTATCAGGTGGTGTGGGCAACTTTAGCAACCCGGAGTGATATCGAAGTCAGCCGCTTGTTTACTGATACCCACGAACAATTACCGAGACAGCCAGAATTAGTGGGTTTTTCCTTATCTTGGGAACTCGATTATGTCAATATTCTCAATTTATTGGAATTTTTAGAAGTACCTATTTGGGCATCAAAACGCACAGATATTCATCCGATTATATTTGGCGGCGGCCCAGTTTTTACTGCTAATCCTGAACCTTTTGCTGATTTTTTTGATGTAATCTTACTAGGTGATGGCGAAAATCTACTTGCTAATTTCATTAATGCTTACAAAGAAGTTAGAACAGCAGATAGAAAAACTAAACTCCGCCATTTAGCACAAATACCAGGTGTTTATGTTCCTAGTTTATATGAAGTAACTTATCACGCTCCGGCTAGTGGCATCAAGTCTATTTTGCCAGTAGATGCAGAAATCCCTGCACAGGTGGAAAAACAAACTTATCGCGGAAATGTTTTATCTGCTTCAACTGTAGTCACAGAAAAAGCAGCTTGGGAAAATATTTACATGGTGGAAGTGGTTCGCAGTTGTCCAGAAATGTGTCGCTTTTGTTTAGCAAGTTATCTAACATTACCATTTAGAACTGCAAGTTTTGAAGACTCATTAATTCCAGCCATTGAACGTGGTTTAACAGTGACAAATCGCTTAGGTTTGCTAGGCGCTTCTGTGACTCAACACCCAGAATTTGAGGAATTATTAGATTATTTAAGTCAACCTACATATGATGAAGTGCGGTTGAGCATTTCATCAGTAAGGACGAATACTGTAACGGTACAACTCGCAGAAACTCTAGCTAAAAGAGATACTCGTTCTATTACGATAGCAGTAGAAAGTGGTAGCGAACGAGTTCGCAAAATTGTCAACAAAAAACTAAGTAATGATGAGATTATTCAGGCTGCTATCAATGCTAAAGCTGGGGGATTAAAGGGAATTAAACTTTATGGAATGGTGGGAATTCCTGGTGAAAAATCAGAAGATTTAAACGAAACTGTGGCAATGATGCGCGATATTAAAAAATCAGCTCCTGGTTTACGTTTAACTCTTGGATGCAGCACTTTTGTCCCGAAATCTCACACCCCTTTTCAATGGTTTGGAGTAAATAAAGATGCTGAGAAAAGGTTGAAGTTGTTAGAGAAAGATTTACGAAAGTTGGGGTTAGAATTTCGACCTGAAAGTTATAATTGGTCTGTAATTCAGGCATTGCTATCGCGGGGAGATAGAAGGTTATCGAATTTATTAGAATTGGTGCGGCATTATGGGGATTCTTTGGGTAGTTATCGCCGTGCTTTTAAGGAGTTACGGGGAGAGTTACCTGAGATGGATTTCTACGTTTATGCTGAGTGGGAATTAGATTTAGTTTTACCTTGGAGTCACTTAAAAGGGCCGCTACCTGTTGAGACTTTGAAAAAGCATTTAGGGGATGCAAAAAGTCATTTTTATAGCGAAGTTACGGAATTAAGAGTTTAGAAAATAAAAGCAAAAAGAGGTTAGTTATAGTTGCATAAATGATAAAATCAGGAACTCCTCAAAATGAGGGGCAATTGCTTATAATACAATTATGGAAGTACAACCCAGAGAAATTGAACGTTACACTACCTCAGAGGGAAGAGTTCCATTCGAGGATTGGTATTATTCAATCCGAGACAGTAAAACCAAAACTATTATCACCAAAAGACTTAACCGAGTTAGTTTAGGCAATTTAGGAGATTGTCGTTCTGTAGGGGAAGGAGTATTTGAATTAAAGATAGATTATGGCCCTGGGTACAGAGTCTATTTCGGAGAAGTTGGCACAACAATTGTACTTCTTCTCTGCGGTGGAGATAAAAGCACTCAAGATAGAGATATTTACCAAGCAATCGCGTACTGGACAGATTATAGGAGTTAAAATCATGCCTAAAAGTTTACCTTATCATTCTTTTCTCATTAAACAACTCAAAGACCCAAATTTTGCTGCTCTCTATTTAGAAACTCATTTTGAATTAGAGGAAGATGAAGAACCAACACCTCAATTAATTCGGTTGGCTCTTAGTCATGTACTTGAAGCTCTTAGCGAACAAAAAATGACCATTGAAGAAGTTAAAATACACTTAGAGAAACTAGATGAAATTCTTTCACAACAGGGTAGCGATGTAATTTATAATCTAGGTACTTGGTTAAAAGCTATCGGATTAAAGCTCACTGTTACTGTTTGCGAAGCAGAAGAAAGCATAAAGACTTCTGAAATTCAATCTGAGTTAAGCGTTTCGCAAAGTTCTTAAAAGAGAGTGTGAGAAAATCCAAATTAAATAAATACATCGCTTTAAATAGCTAATAGTTAATTGCCGATTTTTACAATTAACTATTAGCTATTAGTTGACATATTTAGCTTTCAACAGCTCTAGTGACCAATCCCCACATAGTGAAAGCCAACAGCTTCCAGACTCTTTCTGTCTAAGAAATTGCGACCATCAATCATCACTGGATGGTTCATCAACTTCGCCATTTTTGCATAGTCTAAGTTGCGAAACTGTTGCCAGTCAGTGACTAAAACCAAAGCATCACAACCATCTGCTAAGCGTTCGGGATCTGTTTCTACCATCACTCCAGACAAACCATGACGCATTCCCGTTTGTGAAACAATCGGGTCATAAGCTTTAACTTTTGCTCCCAATCGATTGAGATTTTCGATTAAATTCAATGCTGGTGCGTCGCGCAAATCGTCAGTATCAGGCTTGAAAGTTAAGCCAAGCAATCCTACTGTTTTACCTTTAAGAATTTTCAGCACTTGCTGCAATTTTTCAATCGCAATTGTGCGCTGGCGCTCATTAACTTCGACTGCTGCTTTCAGCAAGTGTGCGTCATAGCCGTAATCATCAGCGGTATGAACTAAAGCGGAAACATCTTTCGGGAAACACGAACCCCCCCAGCCAATTCCTGCTTGTAAAAACTTGCCACCAATCCGGGAATCTAAACCGATACCTTTGGCAATTTGTACTACATCTGCGCCGACGCGATCGCAAATATTTGCGACTTCATTAATAAAGCTAATCTTAGTAGCCAAGAAAGCATTAGCTGCGTACTTAATCATCTCCGCAGAACTGATATCAGTCACCACCACTGGTACGGGGGGTAAAGATATATTGTCAGCAAATTTGCGCTCAATAATCGGCGTGTAGAGTTGCACCATCATATCAATTCCGCGCTGACTGTTGCTACCTAAAACAATTCGATCTGGGTTGAAAGTATCGTAAACAGCAGAACCTTCTCGTAAAAATTCTGGGTTGCTAACTACATCAAATTGAACACCACTTTTGGCTGCAACTTCTTCATTACTAACCTCGCCATCTCCTACCTTAGCTTTTTGGCGTTCTGCGAGTCCATCAAGTACAATCATCCGCACCCAGTCGCCAGAACCAATTGGTACTGTGGATTTATTTACGATTACTTTGTACTCCCCATCCAAGTGAGCACCAATTCCGCGAGCGACGGCTTCCACGTAGCGGGTATCGCTTTCACCAGTAGGTAAAGGAGGCGTTCCCACTGCAATAAATAAAATGTCACCGTGAGCTACCCCTGCGGCCAAATCAGAGGTAAATTCTAGATTTCCAGATTGTGAAGCTGACTGCATAATTTCTGACAGTCCTGGCTCAAAAATCGGTGACTGTCCAGATTTCATTAACTTTACTTTTTCTTCGTTGTTGTCTACACAGATGACGTGATGACCGATGTGAGCCAAGCAGGTTCCTGTAACTAAGCCAACGTATCCAGTACCAATGACACAAACACGCATACAATTATCCTCAAAGTAAGTAATGAAATTTAGGAATTGCTAATGGCTAATGGCTAATGTCTAACAACCAACAACCAACAACTAACCACTAACTACTAACTACTAACAATTAACAACCCACAACTAACCACTAACAACCAACAATTAACCATTTCCCAGAAGGCGATCGCGAAAATCATCGATAGTCAACTTCAAACCTTCATCCAGCGGTACTTTTGGTTCCCACCCTAACCAAGTTTTAGCACGGGTAATGTCCGGCTGTCGCTGTTTTGGATCATCTTGCGGTAAAGGTTTATAGATAATTTCCGTACCTGGATTCACCATCTCCTGAATTTTCTGAGCCAATTGTAAGATCGTATATTCACCCGGATTTCCTAAATTCATAGGCCCAATGTTATCACCATTCATCAAGCCCATTATTCCTTCTACCAAGTCGGAAACATAACAAAAACTTCGCGTTTGAGAACCATCTCCGTAAACAGTTAGCGGTATTCCTCGCAAAGCTTGGACGATAAAATTACTTACCACTCGACCATCATTTTCTAACATCCTAGTGCCATAAGTGTTAAAAATTCGCACTACCCGAATGTCCACACCATTTTGACGGTGATAATCAAAGGCTAGAGTTTCAGCTACTCGCTTGCCTTCGTCATAACACGATCGAATTCCAATACAATTGACATTTCCCCAATAATCCTCTGTCTGGGGATGTACGTTGGGATCTCCGTAAACTTCAGAGGTGGATGCTAACAAAATTCTGGCTTTCACCCGCTTTGCCAAGCCTAGCATATTCATTGTCCCCATCACATTAGTTTTAATGGTTTTGACGGGATTATATTGATAGTGAACTGGCGAGGCTGGACAAGCTAAATGATAGATTTGATCGGCTTCTAAGCGAATTGGTTCTGTAATGTCGTGCCGGATCAGTTCAAAATAAGGATTGTCCATCCATTTGAGGATGTTGCGCTTAGTCCCGGTGTAAAAATTATCCAGGCAAATTACCTCATTTCCCTGGGCCATTAAGCGATCGATGAGATGGGAACCGATAAAACCTGCTCCACCTGTGACTAATATTCTCATTATTTGCGTTTCTGAGTTGTTGAGATCGAGCTACGGTACAAATATTTCGTTCTAAACTTAGATAGGACTTACACAAAAGCTGATTTTCTTTAAGAAACAGGGTAATTAGAACCCGGTTTCTTCAAGTTTTTTTGTGTAAGCTTTTTTTATGTAAGTTCTATCCTTGCTCCAAAATAACAAAGACTACGGCTGAAACAATGTTCGCAACGCAGAATTTATCAAATCTTCATTATTGTAACCAATCAAGATTATGGCTGATCCAGCCGTAACACTGCCATGAAAGCCTCTTGGGGGACATCCACTGTCCCGACAGATTTCATGCGCTTTTTACCTTTCGCCTGTTTCTGTAAGAGTTTTTTCTTACGGGAGATATCACCGCCGTAACATTTGGCGAGAACATCTTTACGCAAGGCGGGAATGTGTTCGCTGGCGATGACTTTACTGCCAATAGAAGCTTGAATGGGAACCTTAAACTGGTGACGGGGAATTAATTCCTTGAGTTTTTCTGTCATTCCTCGGCCTACATTGTAAGCTTTGTCCCGGTGAACGATCATTGCTAAGGCATCAACGGGCTCGGCGTTAATTAGAATGTCCAGTTTTACCAGAGGATTTTCGCGGTAGCCGATGATGTGATATTCCATGCTGGCATAGCCGCGCGATCGCGACTTCATCTGGTCAAAAAAGTCTGTCACTACCTCGGCTAAAGGCAACTCGTAAGTTAAAGTTGTCCGCCCCTTAGCGAGATATTTCATGTCCTTAAACACGCCTCGGCGGTTCTGGCTTAACTCCATTAGCGCCCCTACGTAAGTCTCTGGCGCGATCATTTCTACTTGAACGTAGGGTTCCTCTATTTTCTGGCGTAACTGAGGGTCGGGCAAGTGGCTGGGGTTATCGATCATCACGACTTCCCCTTTAATCGTCGTCACTTGATAGACCACAGAAGGAGCCGTAACGATTAAATTCAGATTATATTCACGCTCTAACCGTTCCTGCACGATTTCCATGTGCAGCAAGCCCAAAAAGCCGCAGCGGAAGCCAAAACCCATTGCACTTGATGTTTCTGGTTCGTAAGCCAAGGCCGCATCGTTGAGTTTCAGCTTTTCCAAAGCTTCTCGCAAGTCGGGAAATTGATCTGCATCGATGGGAAATAAGCCGCAAAATACCATCGGCTTGGCCTCAGTGTAACCAGGCCAAGGTTCGGAGGCCTTATTTTTTGCCAGCGTAATTGTATCGCCCACGCGGGCATCGGCTACGGCTCTAATGGCGGCGGCGATGTAGCCCACTTCGCCAGCATGGAGTTCGTCTACCTGGACTTGGGTGGGGGAAAGGATGCCTAACTCGTCGATTTCGTATTCTTTTTCCGAGGCCATCAGGTGAATGCGATCGCCTTTTTTCACCGTCCCATCCATCACCCGAAAATAGACAATCACCCCGCGATAGCTGTCGTAATAACTGTCAAAAATCAGGGCGCGTAAAGGTTTGGATACAGTATCCTGCGGCGGCGGTACTAGACGGACAATCGACTCCAAAATCTCGTCAATGCCAATCCCCTCTTTAGCCGAAGCTGGAATCGCCCCAGAACAGTCTAAGCCAATAATTTCTTCAATTTCGCTTTTTACCCGATCTGGTTCCGCCCCCGGCAGGTCAATTTTATTCAAAACCGGGATAATTTCTAAATTATTTTCCAGAGCCAGATAGACATTTGCCAAAGTTTGTGCTTCCACACCTTGAGAAGCATCTACCACCAACAGGGCACCTTCGCAGGCGGCGAGACTTCGCGACACCTCGTAGGAAAAATCTACGTGCCCGGGAGTATCAATTAAATTCAGCACGTACTGCTGACCATCCTTCGCAGTGTAATTCATCCGAGCCGCTTGCAGCTTAATCGTAATGCCGCGCTCCCGTTCGAGATCCATCGAGTCTAAAAATTGCTCTTTCATCTCCCGATCGCCCACCGTCCCAGTCGCCTGCAACAGGCGATCGGCCAAAGTAGACTTCCCGTGGTCGATGTGAGCGATGATTGAAAAGTTGCGAATGCGAGAAACAGGGACGCTAGTCATAGGAGCCGGGAATGGATGCTTTTTGTTGTATCATTACACACGCAGAGGCGAAACACTTGCAATCCTTCCTTCCTTTCTATTCTACAGAAGGTGTTTAGGATGTTGGTCAAGCCGCTTCCTTAAAAAGTTCCCCTTTAAGGTTGGGCGATCGCTCAACAGCAGATGTCAGGAATTACCAACGCTTGACAAAAGGCACCTAATTTGATGGTATCATTGGAATTGGGGAGGAGATGTGGTACAAAAAATATCTGTTTTTAATAGCCATAAATCCCTTTTTAGCGGCAAATTATACATTCCTTAAAAAGAAAAACCCGTAAGTTTCTATTAGGAACTTCAACAAAAATACTTCTTCCTTGTTAAGGATTTCGCGATTCTGACACTCCCACCCCTAAAGGCGATGGGTTTCCATTTTGGAGCATTTATATGAACGAGCAAACCATCCCCCCCCACAGTTCAGCCGACAAGGTGGAAGTGTCTGTCCACTTAGATTCTGAACTATTAGATCAAATTAAGCACCTCACAAATGACCCCAGCAAGGTGATAGAGACTGCGATTCGCCAGTGGCTCAGAGGCGAACGCCGCGAAGATGAGCTAGCCTTGAGTCTTCGGCGCAACCCCCCCATCCCCCCGCGCGGCGAATGGAACGATTGATGCAGAATGAAGGAGATGGGAGCAGGGGAGCAGAGGGGCAGAGGGGCAGGGGGGCAGACGGGACTGAGAAGGCAAAAGGATTTATTACTCTAGGAGAGAAGGTTGAAGACATTAGCTGAATGCTAACGCACAAGAAAAGCAAAATTCTCCCCATCTCCCCTATCCTCCCCATCCTCCCCATCTCCCCCGCTCCCGCGCCCCCCCGCTCCCCATCTCCTCCGCTCCCCTCCCCTTGCAGTTTCCAGTGGTAATTCTGATGAACTCTGATGCTGATTTCCAGCTTTCGAGCTTAGCCTCTCCCGACTTTTTGCAAGAATTAGGGGCAGAGTTAGTATTTACCCAGGATGCTTCTGGCAAATATCTACCTTTTTACTGGCAACAAGCTGAGAATTACAAACTGAACCCGGAAAAGATCGTAGGTTGCCAGATGAGCGAAACTTTTGGGCCAGTAGCGATCGCGCCTTACCTTGACCGAGTACGCCGCGCCCTCGACGGTCAAATGCCAGAGCGATTCAGCTATCCCTTTGCCTACGCAGAGGAGTATTTTCCCTTCGACCTAGTAATTAGTCCGGTGCTAACAGCTAATGGCAAAGCAACCAAAGTCCTAGTTATGGGCCGACTGTTACCTCATAAACTGAACGCTCAAGCCGTTAATTCTCAAGAATTGATCGCCTATCCCGCTTTAGCCTCAAACTTGGATTTGCACCAAAAAATGCTGATTCAAATTGCTGGGAGTATCCGCCGCACGCTCCCTCCCAGTTCTGAGTTGTATCATAAAATGCTCTCCCAAATTGCTCAGAATATCCGCCGAACTCTGGATTTAAGAACTATTTGGCAGCAAACTGTTAACAGTTTAGGGCAAGTTTTGGGAGTCACGCGCTGCATTATTTGTTCTTATAAAGAAGAAAATTCCGATTTCTCAGAACTCAATCCTAAATTTAAGGTAGTAGCTGAATATTGCCAAGAAGCTTACTCTTCGATGCTGGGTTTAGAACTCTCAGAGGCAGATCAGGCTGGGTGGAGTCAGGCTTTAGCGACTTTAGAACCAGTAGCAGTGGAGCGCACTCCTGATACTAAAGACCCCTTTGAGCGCTATTCGGCGCTGGTAGCAGCTACCTCCTATCAAGACCAACCCAATGCTTTGATTTGCTTGCACCAGTGTAATACTGTCCGCCGATGGAGCGCCGTTGAGGTAGAGTTTGTGCGGGAGTTAGCGGTGCAAGTGGGGACTGCGATCGCCCACGCTACTCTCTATCAAGAATTAGAACAAGCTCGTGCTGAAGCTGTGGCTTTATCCCAACTCAAAAGCCAGTTTCTAGCCAATACTTCCCATGAACTCCGCACTCCTCTAAATGGAATGCTTGGCTTTCTCAAGTTAGTAATGGATGGTATGGCAGACGATCCAGAGGAAGAACATCAATTTATTCAAGAAGCTTACCGTTCAGCGTTGCACCTACTCAATCTCATCAACGACGTTTTGGATATTGCCAAGATTGAAGCCGGGAAAATGGAGTTAGAACTTACTCCTATTAAAATTAATGAACTGTTGCAGGAAGTAGAAAATTTTACCCAGGCTCAGTTGCAACAAAAGCAGTTAAATTTTAAAATCCAAAAGCCTGCAACTCAAGATGAAATTATTGTATATGGCAACTACCAGCGCCTGCTCCAAGTGATGTTAAATCTAGTGGGAAATGCGATTAAATTTACCCATGAAGGGGGAATTAGTATCAGTCTGGAATTAATTAAGAGAAAGATAGTTATTCAGAATCGGGAACTACCAGGCATGGTAAAATTTAGAGTGGCGGATACAGGAATTGGAGTTTCTTTGGACAAACAAGATAAACTGTTTCAGTCTTTCTTCCAAGTAGACGGCGATCGTACTAGGCAATATGGCGGTACGGGTTTAGGTTTAGCAATTTCCCAAAAATTGGTAGAAGCTATGAGAGGGACGGTGAATTTTTATAGCATGGGAGAAGGCTTGGGATCGACGGTAACATTTACCGTGCCACTATATCAAGAACCAGTCATGGTTTCTACGCAATCTGCTGAAACTATTAACTTTTTTAGTCTAGATTAAAACTTAACTTAATTAGCAAAACTGACGCAGGATGCTTCTTAACGCCGCCATCTTAGCGGTGACTTGACCGCTAAGATCTAGCAATTAAAAATTAAAAATACAAAATTAAAACTGATGAATTTTATTTTTAACTTTTAATTTTCTGGCAGCGTTACGGCTAGAAATTTTCGCCGGAATACTTCGCCCCGATTACATACTCTCTCTGACTGCTTGAAGTTGTTCCATAGCAATTTCCTGAATTTCGCCGGCAAAATCGTTGTCTGCTGTCAAAAACAGCATACAGTGGCATTCCTTACGTTCGCGCATGGGAATGCAAGGGCAATTCCAGTATGCAGCTTTTACTTCTGCTTCTTTATCGTCGTAGTGGCGACAGGGACATAAGGGGGCACCGAGTTCGTCTTTGTGTTTCGCGAGTCCTTCAATGACTACAGCGGTGACAGAAGGTTCCACACAGAAGTAAGTGCCAGTGCGTTTAGCATAGGTTTCGGAGAAATTCTTCATCGCCTCCAGAGTTTTTTCGTTGGAGAGCTTGGTATTTTCTGTTGTTTTCATAGTTTAGATGGTAGATCGTTTGAGCAAGTAAGAAAGTCTTAATCACTTTAGCGGTTGCTATATCTTTTAATTCACGCTTTTA
The DNA here is from genome assembly GCF_028330895.1 of Kamptonema animale CS-326. Taxonomy (NCBI): domain Bacteria; kingdom Bacillati; phylum Cyanobacteriota; class Cyanophyceae; order Oscillatoriales; family Microcoleaceae; genus Kamptonema; species Kamptonema animale. The sequence goes on from NZ_JAQMUA010000020.1 coordinate 43,454, forward strand.
GCTGCCAATTTTTTACCCCTGACGATACCCAAAGGCATGACGTGGGTTGTGGGATTTCAACCGTTTCGTAGCTAAAGTCCAGAGTGTTTTGTATGGTATGTTAACTTTATCACGTCTGTTGAATATCGTGCCGCAATATTAAATAGCTAGCCTATTCGCTATAGTTGCGATCGCTACTCACCAAAAGTCTTGAGTGCCGAATCCTAGAGCAAACACCGGGCAATAGTTGCCGTTACTGACTCAGCTAACTCTTTAAGGGCATAACCCCCTTCTAGCCCAAAGGAAATGCGGCGGGTAATTTTAAGGCAGTAGTCTGTGAACACCCCATAATCCGAAGGCAGAAGGGTAATACTCGCCAAGGGATCGGCGGCATTGCCGTCGTAGCCAGCGCTGACAATCAACAAATCGGGCTTAAATTTCGATAAAAATGGCATAACTTGAGATTCAAAGGCGGTGCGGTACTCGGTGATGCCGCTACCAGGATACATCGGAAGGTTGAGTACATTGTCATAGGCTCCGCGTTCGTCTCCATAGCCAGTTCCCGGATAGCAGGGAGATTGGTGCAGGGAACAGAAAGCGATTTGGCGATTATTTTCAACTAGGGACTGGGTACCGTTACCGTGATGCACGTCCCAGTCGAGGATGGCTACTCGGTTAATTCCTGGTTGTTCGAGGGCGTAATGAGCAGCGATCGCAGCATTAGAAAACAAACAAAAACCCATGCCACGCTCTCTTTCAGCATGGTGTCCGGGCGGCCTTGCTAGCACGAAAGCTGGTTCACCACTGGCTAAGGCGCGATCGGCACCATCCAACCAAGCACTAATTGCTAGCAATGCCACATCATAACTATCTGCGGAAACTGGCGTGTCGCCATCCAAGTAGCCACCTCCCCGTTGTGCTAGGTGCTCTACTTCGTGAATGTATTTCTGCGAGTGAATCTTTTTGAGAATCGCAGTTAATACCTCACTACGTTTTTCAACAGGTGTGGGTAACTGCCAATCAAGCTCAGCAGCCCAAGGTGCAACTTTAAGAGATTCCACGATCGCACTTAGACGTTCTGGCCGCTCTGGGTGAAGCATACCAGTCTTGTGCAGCAAAAAATCCTCAGAGTAGATGACAGGTAGCATAGACAGTTTGGAGTTTTGTACCAGAGGCAACTAATAGCCAGAACGAGTTATTGTCATACTCGACTGATCCGTATGATAACCCGCTTTGACAATCGAGTGACCTCAAAAACACCAAATACTAAGATTCGTAATTGCTGAAGGGGGAAAGGTTAATTTTGTAACTTTCCTTGTTGCCAATTTCCTTCAACACGAGTGCCATCGGCATAACGGTAGGAACCTTGACCGTGCTTTTGGCCGTTGAGAAATTCTCCTTCGTAGCGATCGCCATTAGCGTAAACACAGAAACCTTTGCCGTTAAACTGACCATCGCGAAATTCCCCTTCGCAGCGATCGCCATTGGCAAACACATAAGTACCCTTCCCATTCATTTTTCCATCAGCAAACTCTCCTTCATAACGGTTGCCATTGGCGAAGGTATAAACGCCTTTACCCGTTATTTTTCCACTTTTAAATTCTCCTTGATAACTTCCTCCTTTAGCAAAAGTCAGAAGTCCCTGACCTTCTGGTTGCCCGTTGACAAAACTGCCTTTATAAGTATTACCATTGGCGAATTCTCTCACCCCTTCTCCATTGAAATCGCCATTGCTGAACATTCCTTGATAACGCCCCCCTTCTTTAAAAGTGAATATCCCCTGACCTTGGGGTTTGCCATCAACCATTTCACCTTCATATTGGTGGCCATTAGCATAATTACAGACACCTTTACCGTTAATTTTGCCGTCTTTTATCTCTCCTTCACAACGGGTGCCATTACTGAGTGTAAATGCCCCTTTACCTGTAGGAGAACCACTAGCAAATGAGCCTTCATAACGGTTGCCATTGGTAGAAGTAAAAATACCACTGCCCTCGAAGGCACCATTTTTAAATTCTCCTTCATAACGGTTGCCGTTGGGAAATTCACGGATGCCTTTGCCATTAAATTCTCCCTCAGCAAATTCACCGTCGTAACGCCCTTCTTCTTTAAAAGTATAAATACCTTTACCGTGAGGTTTGCCATTAATAAACTGTCCCTCATATCGATCGCCATTAGCATATTGGCACAGGCCAGGGCCGCTGAGCCTACCTTCGTTCAATTCACCTTCGCAACGGCTGCCATCGGGTAAGGTTACGACTCCCGCTATTGCCTTACTAGGGACTGTAAAAAACTCTGCTATTGATAAGCTAGAGCCTAGCAATAGGGCGATTCCCAACTGTTGAATGGTATTTAACTTGATTACAGACATTCCCAACTTCATAACTGTAAAAAACTCCTAAAATTAGCCTAATTTTGTATCTATTTGTTTCTGACTTTTAAAGCACAATTATTTAGTTTTTATGGGAATCATCAATCATTGAGGCGAAATAAAATTGATGCTGTTTTTCCCCGAAGGCCGCTGTCTGAGGCAGAAAATTTCCAATCTTTTACAGTTTCAATTGCGGCTCGATCGAAGTCATCATGACCGCTAGAACGCAGAATCTCGATATTAAATGAATTTCCCTCTGGGTCGAGATCGAACTTGACCTGCACTTGGCCTTCCCGTCCTTCTTTTCTGGCTTGGCTCGGATATCCAGGTTTGCCACAGCGGATGCAAGTTCCCGCTGGGGGGCCGGAGCGACGCGATGAACCTCCTGACGATCCTGGCTTTCCGGCTCTGGCGATCGCTCCAGAACCGTTGCCAAAGGGTGAGGAGGAGCCAGTACCATCTCCACCTAAACCTGAGTTGTTGGCTCCTCCTCCTCCAGGAATTCCAGAACCGCTAGAGTTTCCACCAGCACCGGGAAGAAAATCGCCTGTGTTGTTACCTCTCCCTGGACGGTTGGCGATCGCTGGTGAATTGGAAGAGGGCGATCGCCCCATTGCTCCCGAACCGCTACCAAATGGTTCTGAAGAACCTATTTCCCCATCTCCGTTCCCACCTTCTGAGGTGAGAATGTTACTGCCTCCAGGGATTCCAGAACCACCTGGATTTCCCAGATCGCCCAAACTATTGCCAGAGTTACTGCTACTACCAGGACGAGTGGTGGTGACTGGTGAGTTGGAAGAAGGCGATCTTAAGGGGCCCCCCCCATTATTCAAGGGATCAGAAGCAGGTGCGTCAAAGTCTCCACTCCCACTTGATGAGCTGCTGGAAGGGTTCGGGTTGCCCACATCTGGCAGAAAATCGCCTCTATTGTTACTTCCTCCTGGACGGTTGGCGATCGCTGGTGAATTAGAAGAGGGCTTTGGCAAGGGTTCACCGGCATTATTGAATGGTTCGGAGGAGGGTTCCTCAAACTCTCCACTTTTACTTGATGAGCTGTTGGAAGTGTCCGATGTTTCCACATCAGGGAGAAAATCGTCTCTATTCTTACTCGCTCCTGGACGGGTGGAAATGATTGGTGGTGATGGGGCTGGTTGCTCAATGGGCGGTGGGCTAGAGTTTTCAGGCTCTAAGGGTGAAGCTTTTTGAGCTGCTGGCTGAATTTCCGCCTCTGGTGCTTGGGCCTGTAGCGGTATTGGGTTAATTTCCGGCTCTGGTGCTGGTATCGATGGCGGTACTGGGCTAATTTCCGGCTCTGGTGCTGGTATTGATGGCGGCGCTGGCTGAATTTCCGGCTCTGGTGCTGGTATTGATGGCGGTTCTGGCTTAATTTCTGGCGCTGGTACCTCTGGCGGTTCTGGTTTAATTTCCGGCTCTGGTACCTGCGGCGGTTCTGGCTCAATTTGTGGCTCTGGCGGAGCAGGTGTGACCGTTTGGACGACCTTTTCCGGAACTACTTCGGGCTCCTCAACTAAAACAAATTCAATGGGTTCTTCTGCAAATTCATTTGGCTTGACCAAATTAAGGCTCAAGGGTAAAACAACACCGTGCAGAACGGTTGAGCCTAAAAGGCTCAATGCCAAAAATTTCTTCAGATCCGCTTCTTGTTGTTCTCTTTGTACTGTGGAAACGTTGGAAAAAGTCATGCCTTATGGCTCTCCTATATGCAGGGTTGGGCAAATTCTTGGTTAAACGATCGCATCTAACCGGAAAAGACTAACCAAGAGTGGTTGAGTTCGCTCTTAACTAGGAACTTATAAATTCTATCGGAAAGCGGTCACTTTTCTCAAGCACTCTTGATATTATTTAGCATTTATCAATCAAGACTGACGTACCCTGACCTAAATTTTTAATTCTCCCCACACTCACTTTAAACAGGCAGGAGATTTAGGGGATAGTGGCTGAGAAAGCGAGTTGCGGGCATTTCTGCATAAGTTTTCGACCTCTAGACTGTTAGCTACATTAATAAAATCATTCATTGCTCAGCTCTGTTTACAGGGGATTAGTTATATAAAACTTATATTTTAATGGCATATAAATAAAATATTTTAATCAAGCTGGCGATCGCCAGCTTGACATTTATTGCAGTCTATGAAAATGTAGTTGAGAAAAGTTTTTAAGTAATATACGATACTTAACTCCTAGAGCAAGCATTTCACCCAACTCTAAAACTGGAGTAACTTTTTGCTGGACTAAGCAGCCTGCGATCGCTCAACAAATCTCAACAAAGTACAAAGCAAAAGCAATGGATAATTTTATTAATCTTTTTCGTGCTGCGGGTATCGTTGCCTGGCCCCTGTTCGCCTCTTCAATTGCAGCAGTAGCACTGATCTTAGAACGTCTTGCCTTTTGGTTCCGCGTCAAACGGCGACAAAACCGAATGGTACGGGATGTCTTACAACTCTATCGCCAAAACCCGGATGGTGCGATCGAAAAACTGCGGGTTAACGCCGATCTGCCGATCTCCAGAATCTTTTTAGAAGCACTTTCATTAGAAGATCCAAACGCCGAAGAATTTCGCTTAGCTCTCGAAAGTGCGGCTCAAGCTGAAATACCTGTATTAAAGCGCTTCAATACAATATTTGACACAGTTATTAGCCTGGCTCCACTTTTTGGATTGCTAGGAACAGTTTTGGGGTTAATTGCTACTTTTGCCTCCCTCAAATTGGGTGATGTCGGTGGTACCAGCACATCAGGTGTGACTGCTGGTATTAGCGAAGCACTCGTCTCTACAGCAATGGGGTTAGTAGTAGCAATCTTTACCCTTGTATTTGCCAATATGTTTCGTGGTTTTTACTTAGAACAAATGGCTTTGATTCAAGAATCTTGCGGTCAATTAGAGTTACTTTATCGTCATTACTACGAACAAAAACGCGGAGAAAAAACTTATGCGTCTACCCGATGAACCAGATAATATACCCCAGATTAATATCGTGCCGATGATTGATGTGGTCTTTGCTATTTTGACCTTTTTCATCATTTCTTCGCTATACTTGTCCAAATCCGAAGGCCTGCCAGTAAATTTACCGCAAGCTGCAACTTCTATGTCTCAGCAAGCCCCGTCTAAAATCACCGTTACAGTTGATGCTAAAGGCAAGTTATCAGTTGATAAAAAGGCAGTTAGATTAGACGATCTAGAAAGTGCAGTGCGGCAGATTATGGGGAAGAATCAGAGTCAGTTAGTTGTGTTGAATGCTGATAAAAGTATCGCCCACGGTAATGTTGTGGAAGTAATGGATAGATTGCGTCGAATTAAAGGGGTGAAACTAGGGATTGCTACTGTGAGGTCTTAAGGAATGAAAAATAAATAACTTGCACAATTAAACCCCAGGAGCCTTGATCCACCAAGGTAAACTATTGCTCAATTAGTCACCTTATTTATTTTCCATTCCTAAGTAGGACGTAAAATTTACCCAACAAAAAGGATTGGGAACTTTTGATATTGCTGCTTATTGGCGACGTAAATATCGGGAAAAACAGGAGAATCAAGGTTGGTATCTTTTAACGAATGTCGGCGAATACGTCGTCGTCATAGTTTTTGGAATCGACATATTTCTATTCTTCCCAATAACAAATTTATTCCTTTTCTCCCTCCTAAAAGGAGACGGCAGAAAGAGGTGGGAAGGGATTGGGAGGTTAGCTCAGAGATGCGGTCATACCAAGGGTAATAGAATTTCAAATTCAGTACCAATACCAAGTTGCGATCGCATCCTGAATCTCCCACCATGCTTAGCCGTGACAATTTGATAGCTTACGGCTAGACTTGTCTCTTTCTCAGCGCGTTTTTCTGTAGAAAAGGATTGTAGAATTCTCTGCTGTTTCCCTGAAGACATCCCAGGCCCATTGTCAGCAATACGAATAGAAACCCAACGCAGCAATGGTCTTTCTGCATCCACTGGTGGCTCTGGGGAACAAACTTCTGTGGTAATTTCAATTCTGGGTTTATGAGCTGGGTCTTTGAGCGCTACACCTCTAAATTCTTTCGCCAATTCCTGACTAACAGCTTCATTAATCAAGGCGTTGATGGCGTTAGTCAAAATATTCATGAACACTTGGTTTAGCTGTCCTGCATAACAAGGCACTGGTGGTAAGTATCCATAATTTTTTACTACTTCTATTTCCCCTGTTAGTCGGCTTTTTAATAGCAAAACAATCCCGTCAATGACCGCGTGCAAGTCAGCGGGTTTGGGATGTACTTCGTCTATATGGCAAAAGTTTTGCAAACTTGTTGCTAATTTAGTCAGGCGTTCCGCTCCCGATCTAATACTACCAATAGTTCGCGGCAAATCTTTTTGTAAAAAATCAAATTCTATTTCTTGCTTTAGTTGGCAAATTTCTTCGGGAATCTCGGGCCAAAGGGCTTCGTAAGCAGATAGCAACTCTATTAAATTCTCGCTGTAACCTGTGACGTAAGTTAAATTACCCCAAATAAAACCAACTGGATCTAAAATTGCGTGTGCTACGCCATCTACTAAACGCCCCAAACTTGCCATTTTCTCACTTTGAATCATTTGAGCTTGGGCGCGTTCGTATCGCACTTGAGTTTCGATGCCTCGAATTTGCCAGTAGGCAATATTTAAAGCATGAACGTCTAATAATCGGTAAGATTTCGATTCCGACTGTACAGTGATGATTGGTTCTCCCTGTAATTCTGGCGATCGCCTAAAGGCCTGCTGTGCTGCAATTAAAATGGTTGTACTCTCTGGCAGAACTAGCATCTCCGTGCGAGCGTAACTGTAGAGGACTTTCAAGGGCAAGTTTAAAAACAACTCTAGTGCCTGGGGTTTGAGCAGGTACTCTAGCAGTCGCCGCCGCGACATCATCCCCACAAATTCGCCCTCTTCTGTCAAGATGACTCCAGGCAGAAGAGGATATTTTTCAAAGATCTCAGTAACAGTTACTCCCAAACAGGTTGATAGTACCTGAAAATGGTAAAGGGGTAAATCCCGGAGAGTGGACTCCAGAGAGAGGTCTTGGTTGCTCACTTCGGATAGGGATGGCCCAGACGATTTTGAATCTAATATATTTCCCACAAACATTCTGGCTTGGCGCGAAAGCAGACGCTTCAAGGATTGGGCAGATAGAATTTGCTACCAACTTAGCGTATCATTTCAGTTCTTTTTTAGATGTTGGATTTTCAATTTTGGATTAGGCCCAATTTTGTTAAAGCTTTGGTAAGGGTGAAGCTCAAACTACTGGTAGCAAGATTTCAAATTCTGTGCCTTTGCCTGGTTGCGATCGCAAATTCAGTCTACCGCTGTGTTTTTCCGTGACAATTTGATGGCTAATTGCCAGTCCCAAACCGCTGCCTTTGCCCATAGGTTTCGTGGTGAAAAAGTTATCAAATATCCGCTCCTGAATCTCTACGGGAATGCCGGGCCCGTTATCGCTAATCCGAATCGCTGCCCAGCTAGCACTCTCAATCTCTAAGGTTTCTGTAATAATCTCGATCTTAGGCTGCCAATTTTCGCTGCATTCTGCCTTTAATTCTTGCTCAGATGCGTGTTCTGCTAGAGCGTCGAGGGCGTTGACAAGCAAGTTCATAAATACTTGGCTTAATTGACCTGAGTAACAGTTAATCGGGGGCAGAAACCCGTATTCTTTCACGACTTTCACCGCATTTCTGAGGCGGCTTTTCAGGATCAGAAGTGTGGTATCGATACATTCATGAATGTTAGCTTCTCTGCGTTTTGTTTCATCCATGTGAGAGAAGTTGTGCAATCCATTTACAACCTTGAGCAGTTGCTCTGAACCAATTTGGATTCCTTCTAAAGTTAAAGGCAAGTCTTCTTTTAACCATTCAAATTCTATCTCTTCTTTAACTGTCTCTATTTTTGCAGGTGGCTCGGCTATTTCTTCTTCGTAAGCTGATAACAACTGCATCAGGCTCTCAAAATAGGAAATTAAAAAGCTTAAGTTCCCCCAAATACAGTTAAGCGGATTCCTAATTTCGTGAGCCACGCCAGCTACCATCCGCCCTAAATTCGCCATTTTTTCAGTTTGGATAATTTTAGCTTGAGTTTGTTTCTGGAGCAGCAGACTTGTCAATTCGTGAATTTTTGACTGAGCGACAAGTAATTGGTGTATATCTAAAATTCTGTAGTTCTGAGGCGCGATTTCAACCACAATCGGATCGTAAAGTAATTCCGCTGCTCTCTGCAATGATTGCTGTGTTGCTTCTACAATTAAGGTATTGCCGGGAAGAATTAAAATATCATGGCTCGAAAAGCGGTATAAAATCTCAATGGGTCGCTTGAAAAACATTTCTATCCCGTAGCGGCGGCTGATTTTTTCAAAAAAGAACCGACGGGAAATCATGCCTGCAAAATGACTCTGTTCAGTTAAAATAACTCCTGGGAGCAGGGGATGTGCTTCAAACGCTTGAGCAAGTTCTTTTGCTGACTGAGTAAATTCTATCTGAAAGTCGTAGAGCGGCAAGTCTTGGAGGGTTGATTCTAAAGATAGGTTCCGAGTACCAACTTCCGGTATCGGTAAAACTAATAATTCAGAGCCCAACTCATCCAACGCCCTCATAAATATACCTCCCTTAAGTTTTGTCTTGAGATCTGCAAGTTAGTAACTCACAATTTTTACTTGTCAATAAAATTTAAGCTGGTCTTAGCTAAAGAGTTGTTATTTTTATATGCAGGTTTGACTAGCAACACATCGAAGAGTGGGTAAATAGGTTCTTTTACCCACGATATTTTGATGCTATTTCCTGAAAATATATCTGAAGATGGTTGACAGTTTGAGTATAGCCTTATTATACTTGTTTGAGTTGATTATTTTTTAATTTTCCTCCCCAAACAGCTTTTTAGGGTTCTACCTCTGGCCATAAATGTTCCAACTGCCTCCGCCATACTGCTAGAGTTTGTTCGCGGGATTCTGACCCCTGCTGCATCTCACCCATCAACCCCTCTGCATAGAAACGCTCTAAAGTTTGAAGAGTAGTTTGGATAGACTGTCCTTGACGCTTAGCGGCCTGAATGATTTGACGGATGCGGCTTTCAATCAACTCATTCCAAAAGTCTGCCACTCCTTGCTGATGCAGAGATAGCAATTGTGTGGCAGCAGAAGAAAAATCAGCAATAGTAAGACTCTGGCAATTGTGCTGAAAAACTCCCCACAAGACATTTTGGTGGATGGCATAGCGAGTTTCTAGCGTGCGATCGAAGTTAGCTTCGAGTAGTTGTTCCAGAAAAGGTTGAGCTTCAGCAACAGAAACAATTGGTATTAAGATCCGCAGCCAACTTCCATCGTCAGATAGCAAGACTAACAGCCGAAAATTAGCAGTTTCTACTTGCCAAGAATTCCAGGCTATAGCTTCTACGGCTTCACCAAATAATTTTTTAAGAGTATTGGTAATTTCTTCAGGAGTCATCTTAATTTGGTAATGGGTAATTGGTAATTGGTAATGGCTAATTGCTAATGGCTAATGGCTAATCGCTAATTGCTAATGGCTAATCGCTAATGGCTAATCGCTAATTACCCATCTCCCCCCTGCTCCCCTGCTCCCCCTCTCCCCTTCTTCCTTGGGATTAGGGTAGCCAGCGGGGATGATATCCGGGAAAAGGTAGTTCTTCTGGTTGTAGCTTTGACTGAGAACCGTCTGGGGGTATGTCAACTAATGGTAACAGCCAAAGGCGGCTAGTTGCGATCGCTTCTCCGCCTTGACTGCGGGGACTATCTGCTTTTGTAGAATTTCCCGCCGTCACCGACTGGTCAAATACTAAAACCAAGCCGTCAGGAGATAAACTCATTTGAATATCTCTCTGATTCGGTAAAATTAGCAGCGGTTTGATTGTCCCAACTAAACGGCCTTTCTCCTGTATCAGGTCAATCGCTGCAATGAAAGGTTGTTCTTTGTACTCTTCAGTTTTCAGGCGTTCTGCCAATAGACAATATAAGCGTCTAACTTGAGCATTTTGACCAGTTCTAGGGTCAAATTGGACGCTGAGAATACTGCCAGGAATGCGGATAATTTCTTGTTCCTCGCCTTGGTTTGTCAACAGGAAAAGCGATCGCGTATAGTCAGTATTGTACTTAACATAGGCGGCCGCTGAATTGTCTGGGGCCATGCCTAAGACTTGCTCAAAATTTGGTAAAAATTCTACGGGATCTGCTTCGGGTTTCAGGGGGACGATGGCTAATCCTTGCTTTTGGGAAATTACCATCGATTTATTGTCCGGCCTAATAATAAAATCTCCACCTTGTTGATTTTCTAAACGTTTGGGTTTTTGACCTTCCTCCAAAATCCAAGGGCTATAATCTCCAGTCGGATTGCTGCGATTCACTCGCTGAATTACTATTATTTTACCATCGGCAGAGAGGTCAAACTTGAGGTTTTGGTATTCTTTAGAGTCTAAAACTTTATCTATTCTTCCTACTGGTTCAGGTGAGGCGATCTCTGTTCCCGGTGAAAGCGGATGAATCCCTGTAGTTACTGTATATAGTTCTTGTTCTAGAGTACCGCCAAAACTTGCGGCTGAACGGTCTGTAGCAGAAAATAAAATGCGATCGCCGTTGGGATAGGGTTTAAAATCCATCACTACTAAATCTTTAGGAGTGAGGGCGATTGGTTTCGGGTTACTTGTGAGATTAACTAGCATTAATTTCCCTTCTTCTTCTCCTTTAACGCCGATGTAAACAAAGGCACGATCTCGGCTACGAAAGAAGCCTGTGAAGGGTTGAATAAATCCCCGTCGTTTTTTAGGTGGCGTTGGTGACGGATTTGTTTGTGTGTTTTCAGCGTGAAATTTGTCCGTTGCTCCTTGTAGTTGTAAGCTGTAGGTAGTTCCATAAGGGGCTGGTTCTATTAAAGTGTAAGCCATGCGACGGCCAGCCCAGCTAAATTTGCCGGGAAGAGGCGGATCGAGGCGCAAATTCGCCTCGACGCTGGGATGATTCATCGGACGATTAAATGTAAGGATAAAACCCGTATCTTCGGCACCGATTTGTTTTCCCTGCCAGCTAAAATCTCTAACTTGTGCTGCTGTACTGTCGCCGCTAAGCAGTAATATTCCTATTAATAGACTCAGCCCTATCATCATGCCAATGGCAAGGCGATCTAGGGGCTGAACCCATTTTAAATTTTCGATCTTTGACTTGAAATCAATCATTTGGTAATTGTTAGTGGTTAGTGGTTAGTGGTTAGTGGTTAGGGAAATCGGCAACTAACAGTTAACAGTTAACAGTTAACAGTTAACTAATAATCATAGGGATTTTTAGGTTCTGGAATTGGCTTGAGAGAGGATGCCAAGATAATCAATTTACGCTTTCCTCCTAATTCTTCTGTACTCATTTCTCCTTCAATCTCTAGCCAGCTATCTGCTGGAAATGACGCTCGATCTTGTCCTGGTTGCAGTTTAACTGGCAATCCTATAGGGTAGGCATCAGCGGCGCAACAGGTAATCACAAAACGGGCAACCCAGATGTATTCCTTTGACAAGGAAGGGGGATGAATTACGAATCCTTGAACTTTAACTTTTTGACCTGTATATGAGTCTGGTTCTGGATTAAAATTTAACAGTCTTACCCATTCTATGAGCGATCTTTGTTCTGGTTTGGCGGCGTTGCGAAATTCTTGAGGCTGCATTCGTGTGACTGGTAAGGATTCAGTAATCCCTCGTTCTAAAGCTGTTTGGCTGCTAAATGTTCGCGGGGTGATGATGAAGCCAATCAATGCCACGCTTAATAGTAATATACTGCCCCAACCAGGAGGAAATAGAGTAATGTGTTGAATTTCTTCTATTCTGGGAGAATCAATTCCCGGCACTTGGCGCAAAATCTTTTTGCGTTCCTCAATCTGGAAAAGTTCGTAGATTTTAAGACTGCCAACGACAATTAAGCCTATTCCTGCTGCTAAAGTTAGGCCAAAGTAATTGGGATGGATCAGAATGTTTAATTTGCCAGTAATCCAATATTTTAGCAGCAAGATTCCCCAGGCTAAGATGGCTAAGGCATCTAGCCAAGGGCCACTGCGTCGCAATAGTGAAGGTGGTGAGAGTCTAGCAGTCATTGGTAATTGTTAACGGTTAACGGTTAACTGTTAACGGTTAACAGTTAACTAATATGCAAATTAACAGCAAGGGTGAGCAAAAATGTCAATTGAGCGGCTAGTACGATTAAGTAAATCACAGCTCGCGGCTGAAAGATTGACAACATTAAGCCAATGCCTTTGAGGTCAATCATTGGGCCAAAAACTAAAAAAGCTAGTAGCGATCCACTGGTAAAGGTTGAAGCAAAGGATAGCGCAAAAAAGGAATCAACGGTGGAACAAATTGATACGACTGTGGCTAATAGTAGCATGGCTACTATGGAGGAGATTGGGCCTTGACCAAGGCTGAGGATGAGTTCGCGGGGTGCTGCGACTTGAATGGCGGCGGCGATCGCGCTACCAATTATCAACACTCCTCCTAACTCGCGCAATTCCTGTACCATGCTATCTAGCAGTAGATACAACCGCTCTTTGGAGGGACGGCGGAAAAAAGGCGAAGCTGCTTTTTCTTCCAATACAGATTCTAGGCGCACGGGCCCTCCGGGTTGACCCAAAAAGAATGTCCCCGATCGCAATAAAGGGGAAGTTTGGGCCTCTACTAGCTCTTTTTCGGAGGGATAGGGTTCTAGTTTGGGTAAAGCGCGGGCGATCGCGGGTTGCAGCATGGGTCGAAAATCTGGCTGTACGCTAAATACCCAACCGATAGTTGTGGCTATTGTCAAGGAAAATACTACCCGCAGCACTACTATCTCCGGCTGATCGCGAAATGCTGTCCAAGTGGCCCAAATGACAATAGGATTGATGGTGGGAGCTGCCAATAAAAACCCGATCGCGACTGGGGTGGGGACTCCCTGCATCAACAATCGCCGCGCTACTGGTACATTCCCGCATTCGCAAACAGGAAACAAAAAGCCAATTAAACTGCCGACGAGAGCCCCTAACAGTGGGTGGCGGGGGATGTATGATAGAAGTTTGCGCTCGTCAATGAACCACAGGAGCAAACCTGAGAATAAGACTCCCAGTAGTAGAAAAGGCATGGCCTCTACTAACAAGCTGAGAAAAAGGGTGAAAGCACTGTTTAACTGATTTGTCAGCGTGGATTGCATCTCTCACCTATCTAGAAATTGCGGCCGCGATGGGCAAACACTTTTTGAATCATAGCAAGTAAAGCGCGAAGTTAAGGTGAGGTTAAAAATATATTATCGTGATTTCCGAGTCTTAATTCATTAGTTATAAATCTATAAAATGTTGGTGGTTGGAATAATTTTAGTTTTATACACCATCAGTTTTAAGGCGATAAAATTTTATGCCAAGTTTGCCCTCTGCTCAGTTGTCTGTCCCGCCAATGTGGGAAACTTTTCCCCCGAATCTGCTTTTAGATTCCACCCTCGAACATCTATCGCTTTGGGATTTTCAGGTTGAATCTTCCGATCGCGGACAAATTGTGACTGAGAGGCTGGAAGCTAATCCTTTGATCCCAGGAGTTATTTTAACAGAAGGAGGTAACTTATTGGGGATGATTTCGCGGCGGCGATTTTTGGAATATCTCAGTCGCCCTTACGGGTTGGAATTGTTTTTAAAGCGACCTCTAAAATCTCTCTATCGCTTTGCCTGTAGGGATATGTTGCTGTTACGGGGAGATAGTTTAATTGTAGATGCAGCCCGTCAGTCTTTGGAGCGATCGCCGGAACTACTTTATGAGCCGATTGTGGTTGAGTTATCTCCGCAAAATTATCGGCTCTTGGATGTCCATGAATTACTGATTGCTCAGTCGCAAATTCACGCTCTGGCTACTCAGTTGCTCAATCAAGCTTACCAAGAGTTGGATGAAGTTTATAAACAATTACAGCGCCAAGCTTGTTTAGATGGCCTTACCCAAGTGGCGAATCGGCGCAGATTTGATGAATACCTTCGCCAAGAGTGGTTGCAAATGGCGAGAGTGCGATCGCCACTGGCACTAATTATGGCTGATGTTGACTATTTTAAGCTCTACAACGACACCTACGGCCATCAACAGGGAGATGATTGCTTGAAGGCTGTAGCCCTTGCTATCAGTCAAGCTACACGCTCTCCGTCAGATTTGGTGGCCCGCTACGGAGGTGAGGAATTTGCGATCGTTCTACCCAATACTGATGCTAGCGCGGCCCTGCTGGTGGCGGAGGATATCCGATCGCGCCTGAAAGCAATGGCGATCGTTCATCAAGGTTCCCCAGCCTGCGAGTGTGTGAGTTTAAGTTTAGGCGTTGCTTGCACTGTTCCTGATGATGAAAATGGGGGAAGTTACCTATGTTCCCCGGAAAAGTTGATTGCTGCTGCTGACTGCGCTCTCTATCAAGCCAAAAAACAGGGGCGCGATCGCGTTGTCCTCAGTTTGCCTTGGAGTTAGTAACTATAGCAGGATGCAGGAGGAAAATGCGATCGGAGAAAGGGTTGGGGCGATCGAGAATGTCCTAAAAGTTGTGGCGGTTGCTAGATATCAGGGAAATCGCATCTACTTTCTGCTCGATAAAATAATATCCCTATTATTGAATATTTCAATGCCCAGCTAAGTGCCGAACAAATTCAGAAGCGCGACGGTAAATCCTGCTGACAATTGGCAACTTATAACTGAGCTGAGTGGCAAAGTCGGACAAACTATCAGAACCCATTAAGTCAATCCGTCGCAATGCCAATAGACGATCGTTTAAACCATTTATCCCTGATAAACAGGATAAGCCATAAGTATAACCGCAGGCTCCGATTAAATGCTGAACAACTGGATCGAAATCTCCGTAGGGATAGGCAAAAGTTTTCACAGACCTTCCTAACCCCTGTTCCAGTATAGAGCGCGATCGCACAGCTTCCTGTACTATTTCTGTAGGCGACAGCAAGCTCAAAGGCTGATAAGTTGCACCCAAAGAACCAAACTCAACTCCTTCATCTCTCAGTTGACAAATTTCCGGCCATCCTAACAGTGGCACTTCTGGACTATCTGCGCGTTCCCAGCTATTTGTAGTACCAATTCTCTCAGCCACCAACAACACTGTAGCGTTAAAACCGTAACGTTTTAGCAAAGGCCAAGCATAGTTAAAAAAGTCGAGATAGCCACCATCAAAAGTAATTAATATAGGTTTTCCAGGTAACAGAGTACCAGTTGTTGTCGATTTCTCCCAATCTTCCCATACCGCAGAATAAAAGTTATTTTCGGATAAATACTGCAACTGTTTTTCAAAATTATCGGGAGTAACATTGTAGCCAACTGTTGCCCCCTCTAATTGTGGGCAAACATGGCGATACCTTAAAATTGGCATTTTTGCAGTTGCCCTCGTAGCCAAACTGCTGTTACTGTTATCTAAGTTCCTGGCAGTAAATTGAGCTAATCCCTTATAAAGTTGTCGGTTTGTCAGAGGTTCCAAATGGCACTTTAAATTAAGCTGTAACAACCTAAACTTCCCAGGAAAATTAGCCAAAGCAAAAGCGCCGAGCAATTTTCCCCCAATGTTAGATTCGATTTTATTAACATCTTGAGAAGGCTGAAATTCAGGAGAGTCGATCGAAGTTGGGGACTTTGGCAACAACAGTTCTGGTGCATAAATAACTCGCTCCAACTTCTCCTCAGTAGAATTAGTTAATATCGGCGAACCAGTGGTTTCCCATAGTTGAGTCAATTCTGTCACCATCCCCATTGGTAAAGTTGCTCTCCTGTTGGTACTGCTTCCTATTCTTCCTAAATTTCTACCCAATAAGAAACTATTTCTGGGGTAAATTCCATTAGAATCAGCAGCATTTAACCAGTCGGGGAAGCGTGTTCTAGTTTTGGCTAATTCAACTAGGTGCGATCGCAAAGATGTCGAATCATTCAAAGGTTTACCTAATAAAACCTCTCGCACGCAAACCCGGCAAAGTTCAAAACCACTAGCTTTAATCAAAGTTGTGCGTAAAGTTTGCGCCGAGATCGAATTTTCCTTGACCGGGACAGTAACTATACCAATCGGTACACCACCCACTGTTAACAATACATCAATTTCTGGTAGCGAAATTTCTATATTTTTCAGTGGTTCGCTCAGCTCAATTGTCAATAATTTTGTGTCAATATGTTTCGCGATCGCGGCTTCAAAAAGCTCTGGGTTGTAGAAGTTTTCTAGTGACCATTCCGCTTGTCCGCAAATATCCTGTAAAAAGACTTGCCAAACCTTTTTTGATTGTTGGTTTTGGGTCAAGGAATCTATAACTTTTATCTGGTTTTTCCCAATTTTTGTCTCGAAAAAGCGATGGAGAATTGGCAAATAAAATTTAGTCGCGATCGCATCCGCCAAAACAAAGCGGCTTACTACCCCATCGCAGAATGGCAATTCGATATTTCCCAGATATTCTCCCTCCATTTCCACACGACAAAGGAGGCGCTCAAATGATAAAGGTGCAAAGATATCAACGATCGAGCGTGTTATCTCCACCCGTTCTTTCTGGGAAATTTCATCGGTTAGCGGTCTAATTTTATTAATAAGATCTTCTATTTCTTTTTCCTTAAAAGCACTATAATATTTGTGAGAATTGCTTCTTTCAATATTTCTTTCTATCCCTTTATGCCAAGGCTCTCCCAAGCTTAATTTTTGAGATGTTTCTTTATAGCGACTTAGCATTAAATCATCAAACTCAATCTGGGCAAATTCACAAATATTTGATAAAGTCAGTCTAGGATTTTCTACAAAGTCCTCGTATTTCACTAAAATATGATTGTTTTTTTTTGCATTCTTATAACTAATTGATATTGCTTCTTGCCAGCGCTGTCTGCAAAAATCTATACTCCATTCACTGCTCCAAGCATCAGGCCCAGAGTCTTTTCTGGTAGCCTCATACATTGAGGCGATGACATCCATACCATTTCGTAAAATGTGTATGAATAGAGCATCTGGCAATAATTTCTCTAAATAATCAATGTAGTAGATATGCTGAGGGGTTTTTTCAAGCCAGATAGATTTATTCTGTTCAATCGCTAAAGTATCTAAAACTGCTATCAAAGTATTAGCCTTTTCTAATTCCGACTGATTAGTATTAAAATAACTTAAAAATCTTGGCTCATTAATTTTGTCAATAAAAAACTTTTTCAATCCTTCTTCAAGAGAGATAGCATTTTCATATGGTGATAATAAATATTGAAAAAACTTCGTTTCTGGAAAAGATATTATAGAAGGATGAGCCGCCAACAAACTTTGGAGAATAGTAGTCCCAGAGCGAGATGCACCCACTAAAAATATCCGTTTCATATTAATTCCTGTTGTATCGTAATTATTACTCTTTTTACTCTTTAGCCAATTTCCCAACGACAAGGAGGCCAAAGAATAGTTCGATAATCAATCGCCGCATTAACTATTAGGGGATAAACTTGCCAGTGGAAATCGTAGGGATAACCCCACTTCTCCTTATATACTCCCACATTCACAAAATACTCACCGCCGCCCAGATCCAATCGATCGATCCGCAGCTTAATTTTCCCCCTACCTTGAATCTGAGGTATTGCCATTTGCATTTTCTCAGTATTAGCATCAAAACAGACTTTTCCATCTTCTCGACTAATATTAACAGTAAAAATTGGAGATACTATTGCTGCTGGAGAAATATACTCAATTTCCACATCCAGGGGATCGCCACCCCGAATCTCTGAAACCGGCAACAATCGCACACTGGTAATTTCTACTTCCCCTGTACCAACTCTGTTTTCACTACTTTCAACTGGGGAAAATACTTTAGCTATTTGAGGAGATTGTGTCAGGCTGAGTTTCTGGGTTTCTACTCCCATATCCGCTGCATACTGAGCTGCTATCATTTTAGGATTGCCATACATTAAGATTTTACCTTCCTTTAACCAGATAGCTTCATCGCAAAGTTGCTCGATTTGCCGGGGATTTTGAGAAACTAACATAATTGCACAACCAGAAGATTTAATCTCAGACATTCTTTGCAAACATTTCGCTTGAAAAGCCACATCTCCTACAGAGATAAATTCATCAATTAGTAACACTTTGGGATCGGTATGTACGGCGACTGAAAAACCCAAACGCATTTGCATCCCCGTGCTATAAGTTCGCATGGGACTATCAATAAATTGACCCATTTCTGCAAATTCGACAATATCATCAAAGCGCTGCGCTACTTCCTGACGAGTTAAACCTGCGACTACTCCACCGACAAATACATTTTCTCGCCCCGTCAAATCTCGATGAAAACCAGCACCTAAATCCAATAAACCTCCAATTCTAGGGTTAACAATAATTTTACCCTCGTCGGGCTTGCCAATGCCTCCTACCAGTAATAAAAGTGTAGATTTACCGGCTCCATTGCGCCCAATAACCCCTAACATTTTTCCGGGAGGGACGGTGAAACTAACATCTCGCAGCGCCCAGAAACGCGCTTCTGGATTCAAACGTCTCATGCCTGAGAGGGCGGCCTCCATAATTGTTTTGGGCTTTTTAGCACTGAATTTACTAAAACGTTTACCCAGTCCTTCGACAATAATCCCAGTATTTTTCAACTATATTTCCTCCACAAAACGATCGCTTGCTGAGTCAAAAATTCCATGACCAATAAGTATAAGTCCACTACTAATTAATGCAATGATACCCAAAGCTACCAAATTTGGTTGTGTCCCATAAATTAGTACAGCCCGATAAGCTTCCACAATAGATACCATTGGGTTGAGGTAGTAAATCAACGCAATTTTAGGGGGTAGAGCATTTACTTGATAGAAAATGGGTGTGAGATACAAAAGCATTTGTAATAACACACCAAGTGTATGTTGTGTGTCATGGAATGTGACGTTAAAAGCAGCCAAAGGATAAGCAAGGCCTACCGTCAGAGCAAACTGTAGTAACATCAAGAAAGGCAGAAATAAAACTACTGGTTTAAATTGTACCCCATCAATTAGTAGAAATAAAGTTAAGACTGGTAATGCTAGTAAAAAGTGAATCATTCCTGTCATAACTGTTACTACAGGTAGTATAGCAGAAGGAAATTTTGGCAATCTGATCAAAGGGCGGTTCTGGAGAATTAAACCTGTTGCTTGGAAGAGTGAGGTAGAAAACCAATTCCAAACCAGTAGGCCAATAAAAACATAAGATGAATATTGGGGAACATTCATCGGCAGGATAATATTGAAGACAAAGGTAAAAACTCCTAACTGCAAAAGGGGAGCAATTAGTGTCCAAGCGATTCCTAAAACTGACCTTTTATAGAGTAACTTCATATCGCGAGATACGAGTTGTCTTAGCAAGTCATAAATATACTGTGGTCGCCATTTAAGTTGAGCTATTTGGGCGTTCATCTTAGTTACCATTACTATTAATTGTTAGTTGTTAGTTGTTAGTTGGTGATTGGTAATCGCTAATCCCCCATCTCCCCCGCTCCCTCTCTTCCCCTAGCCCCTAGGGCGTGTTTTCAAACCCTGGGGGGGCGAAGCATTCGGACACAAAACCTTGGTTTATAGCAGAAATTTATCGCCCGAATGCTTCGCCCCTACATCAAATTTATAGTTTGAAAACACGCCCTAGGGGCTAGGGAAAGAGGTAGAGAGGGGAAGAAGGGAAGATAGGGAAGGTACCAATTAGCAATTAGCAATTAGCAATTAGCAATTACCAATTACCAATTAGCAATAGGATAATCATCCTCAACAACTGAGGATTTTTTGTGGACTTTTGCTAGAACCCAGGGGGTGAGAAACCTGACCAGTAGGGGTGGCAAGTAAAAATGGTAGAAAAGGTGAATAATAAAGTAATGATGAGGTAATATGATTCTACAGAGGTCAAATACTTTGGAAAAATTAGCTAGTATAGAAAAGCCGATCGCTTCTGGGAATAAAGCCGTAGAAATCACACCCCAAAATCCTCAAGCCTGTTATGACCAGGGTAATGCTCTGGTACAATTAGGACGCTTCCAAGAGGCGATCGCGTCTTGGACTCAAGCTGTCAAACTTAATCCTGACTTTCATGAGGCATGGTACAATCGCGGCGTAGCCTACAGAAAGCTCGGACTCAATCAAGAGGCGATCGCTGACTATGACAAAAGTCTGGAAATCAAACCAGAGAATGCTGAAGCTTGGTACAATCGAGCTAATGCTCTCAGAAGTTTGGAGCGATTTGAAGAAGCGATCGCTGACTACGACAAAGCTTTACAGATCAGACCAGAATATCATGAGGCATGGTCAAATCGCGGCAATACTTTCGTCAATCTAGAACGGAACGAAGAGGCGATCGCAGACTATGACAAAGCTTTAGCAATTAGGCCAGATTACTACGAAGCCTGGTACAACCGAGGCATGGCCTTGAAAAGTTTAGGCAAATTTGCAGAAGCGATCGCTTCCTACAATCGAGCCCTAGAAATCAGACCGAACTTGCATCAAGCATGGTATAATCGCGGGATTGCATTGGCAAATAGTGGCGAATTTGCAGAAGCGATCGCCTCCTATGACAAAACTTTAGCACTCAAGCCCAATGCCTGGGAAGTGTGGAATAAACGAGGAACAGCTTTAGTCCTCTCAGGAGAATTAGAAGTCGCGATCGCATCCTGGGATCGAGCAGTAGAACTCAAACCCGACTACCACGAAGCTTGGTACAATCGCGGTTTAGCACTGGCCAGCTTAGAGAAATTTGCAGCAGCGATCGCTTCTTGGGACAAAAGCTTAGAATTCCACCCAGATAACCGCGAAGCTTGGTACAATCGAGGCATAGCCCTAAGCAAATTAGATCGCATAGAAGACGCGATCGCCTCCTATGACAAAGTTCTAGAAATCAAACCCGACGATGCCGCCACACTTTATCACAAAGCAGGCTTGTACTGCCAACAAAACAACACCGACCTAGCGATGGAAAACCTCCAACGCGCGATCGCACTCAATCCCAAAAAATACCGCAAACTCTGCAAAACTGACTCAAAGTTTCAGAAAATACAGAAAGATGTGCGCTTTGTCGCTTTAACTCAAAATAAAGCTAATTGAAATAGAATGCCACCAATACAATCGGCATTACTGAGCACCCGTACCCCCAAATCATGCACGCACTGGACAAAACCGAAGCAAAATTCGCTCTTCTCAAAACCCGCCTGAGCGAAATTAGTGACATCGAATCAGCCGCAGCCGTGCTGCACTGGGATCAGGCAACCTATATGCCAATTGCCGGGGCCAGTGCTAGAGGCCGCCAACTGGCAACCCTCAAACAAATTAGCCACGAAAAATTCATCGATCCCGCGATCGGACAACTGCTAGAAGATTTGCGCCCCTGCGAAGCCAGCCTCCCCTACGACTCTACCGCAGCTAGCCTGATCCGCATAGCCCGCAAAGACTACGAGCGCGCCGTGCGAGTCCCCTCAGAGTTCATGGCCCAATTCTCCCGCCACCAAGCCGCCTGCTACGAAGCTTGGGCAAAAGCTAAGGCCGACAACAATTTCGCCGCCGTAGAACCCTATCTGGAAAAAACTTTAGAATTAAGTCAAGAATATAGCGACTTTTTCCCTAATAACGAACATATTGCCGATCCCCTGATCGACTTAAGCGACTGCGGAATGACAGTTGCCAACCTCCGGCCCTTATTTGCCGAATTACGTCAGGAATTAATCCCAATTGTAGACGCGATCGCTTCCCAACCTTCCGCCGACGACTCCTGTTTACACCAAGATTTTCCCGAAAGTCAGCAGTTAGAATTCTGCCGCACAGTGATCGAGCGTATTGGTTTCGATTTTAAGCGAGGACGGCAAGATAAAACTCTGCACCCCTTTATGACCAACTTTTCCATAGACGACGTGCGAATTACTACCCGCGTCTATGAAAATAACCTCGCTCAAGCACTTTTTAGCACGATCCATGAAATGGGACACGCCCTTTATGAATTGGGCAATTCTCCTGAATTTGAAAGCACGCCTCTGGCAGGTGGTATTTCTTCCGGCGTTCACGAAAGTCAGTCCCGGTTATGGGAAAATTTAGTAGGCCACAGTCGCGGCTTTTGGGAGTGTTTCTATCCGCAGTTACAAGGCGTATTCTTAAGGCAATTAGGTCAAGTTTCTATCAATACATTTTATCAAGCGATTAATAAGGTAGCTCGCACGCCGATCCGCACTGACGCTGACGAAGTAACCTATAACCTGCACGTGATGATCCGCTTTGATTTGGAATTAGAACTGCTAGAAGGCAAGATCGCAGTCCGCGACCTCCCCGAAGCTTGGAATGAATGCTATAGAAGAGATCTGGGTTTAGTTCCTGCCAGCGATAGCATTGGAGTCATGCAGGATGTCCACTGGTATGTAGGGACAATTGGGGGAATGTTCCAAGGTTACGCCCTCGGTAATTTGATGGGCGCTCAATTTTACGAAGCTGCCCTTAAATTCGATCCCGAAATTGCCGTTGAAATTGAACAAGGAAACTTTAGTTTACTCCACAACTGGCTTAAAAAAAATATCTATCAGCATGGGCGCAAATACAGCGCCGCCGAACTGATGGAGCGCGTTACAGGTTCAGCATTAACTATTAAACCCTTTATAGGATACATTCGGCAAAAATATGGAGATTTTTATTCTTTTTGAAGGATTGCCAATAGCAAAACTCAGGAGTCAGACTAAAATTGGGTAAGTGGGTAATAGGCAATCATGTGGGGTTTGTCCCCTGAGAGCGCTCGCCCACGATCCATCTTTAATCTTTGTTGAAAAGTTCCCGGATGGTAAAATCCCACTGGGAAGTTTAGAACAGCCAAACTTTACTAAGAGGAATATTTTATGCGTGTAGCTACTGTTGTAATTCTGAGTTTACTGGCTTTTTTAGTTCCAGGGTTGACCAGGAGTGCGATCGCGGGCGATCGCACTAAATCTCTGACTGAACAGTTGGAGGAAAGCGGATTATTTACTCCTGGTGCTCAGGTCAAACCCGTTTTTGGGGAGGGAAATTCTGAACGCGAACTGTTTAATAAGCCTTTTTATCAAGGTTTACAGGAACCCCCGAAAAAGGAAAAGACTGTATCGAAAGGTACTAGGGGTGCTGAAGTAGCCGCCATACAGAAGCGTTTGCAAGCTCATGGTTTTAATGTCGGGGCGATCGATAGCGACTTTGGATCGCGAACTGTCTCCGCTGTCAGCGCGTTTCAGCAGTCGAAGGGATTAAAGGCTGATGGGATTGTCGATCGCACAACGTGGGATGCTTTAAAGGATGAGCCGATGGTTGTAGCCCAAAAGCAGATTCCTGAGAGTAGTAAGGTATTGGCAAAGGGCGCAGCGGGTTCTAAGGTGAAGACGCTACAGGTGCGTTTGGAAATGCAAGGTTACGATCCCGGGCCAATTGACGGGATTTTTGGGGCGCGGACTTTGACCGCTGTGAAGGACTTTCAAGCCACTAATAATTTAGAAGTGGATGGTACTGTCGATGAGGCCACTTGGAAGGCACTAAGTGGGAAATGATTGTGTGGTGGGGGTTTGAGGAATTTTTATTTTTCTTTACCCCCTTTTCTGTTTTCTGTGTTATGATTGTTTTTGGCTTAACGCGGATGTGGCGGAATTGGCAGACGCGCCAGATTTAGGTTCTGGTTCCGAAAGGAGTGAAGGTTCAAGTCCTTTCATCCGCATTGTTACAGTCTTTGACACTCCCCGGTCTAAAGACACGGGGATTCTTAAGGAGAAACTTTGGGGGATGAATCCCGCCAAAGTTTAATTCTTAAAGGGTTTGTCAACAACCCACTACTCACTCGCTCAATAATAATTGAGTCTATGGCAAATGATTGATTTTCGGATGATATTTGCCGCGCCATTAACATCGGCATTGATTAACAACCCAGTGCTAGAACGGTAAAGACCTCGTTTAATTCTTTTACCAGACGGTTGCCAATTGTCGGGTTTTTCACCAACTTTCACTGGCAGTAAATCTCGGTCTAAGAAGCTGGCTTTTGATGTGTAAGATTCGTCTTGCTCTACAAATCGCCAACCCCTTAAGTCACACTCTTGCATGAGCCTATCTTTAACTTTAGCTGTCGGTATTTGGACAAAATTCTGGTTAGTCTTACCTCCCATATTGACTTCTTGTTTCTGTCCTTTATTCCAACCAAAGACTAGGACGTTAATTTGGCGATCTTCACAATAATCTATGATGGTTCTAACTGCTTTATTAACAGCATCTCTCATTCTTCTGGTGCGAGTTTCTGACAACTGTTGCAGTCTATGAGACGAAAAACCTTTAGGTAGCTTACATTGATCGTGTACTGATTGTACCCGTGCTTTTTCCTTGTTAAACCATTGGTTCCAAGACTTCAATTTGTGACCATCAATAATAAATGGCTTGCCATTACTAGAAGTGCAAGTTAACCAGTTATTGATGCCATGATCGATACCTAAAATTCCCGTTACTTCCAAGCTACAGCTAGGGGCTTGTTTGGTTAGACTTTCGTGTACAAATTCGACCCAAACCTTGCCATTTCTAGGGATTAGTCGAAGTTCTTTAATCTGGCAATCTTTCAAGCGTTCCGGTAAAGTCACCCAGAGAGCATCTGTCCCAAAGTGTTCTTTCCCTTTAGTTCCCAGAGGTAATCTCACCCGATTACCGACTACTTTCAAGGCTTGCCCAGGGTATGAAACTTGGTACATTGCTCCCTTGGTTCTGTACTTGGGCAATCTCGGTTTTTGATTAAGCTCTCCTTTCTTGGCTAACCTTTCTAAGGCTCGGAAAGAGCTAAAAGATTCAGCAACAGATTTGAGGGATTGTTGAGCCACTTGCGAGTAAAGTAAACCGTAATTCTCGTTGGGTTTGGCAATTTTGTACAGGTCTGGGTATTTAATTGCGCCTTGGTCTTTGAAGTACTGTTGCCGACTTTCGTAAGTGCCGACATTAAACAGATTATTTGACCATCTTAAGATTTGCTCGACAATGGTTTTGTCAAGTCCCTTTAAATGCCAAACATCTTTTTGCACTGCATACATTAATTTCAACCTCCTTTGATTAATTGTACTATATTTAGAAATATCTAACTGGGAGACTAAAGTCTCCCTCGCCCTTTCATCCCTGGACTAAAGTCGCAGGGTTTTCAGGGTATTTCTTATAAATTTAGTCTAAGGACAGCAATACTTGGTATCTTCACTATAATTGCAACAATCTTAGTCAAACCACAATTGACTTGGGCGTAAACAATCTGGCAACTTATATTACTACCGATGGGGAATCCTGGATTGTGGATGGCAAGTAACTTAAATCTCTCAACCATTGGTATAACCAGGAAAACGCCCGGCTGCAATCTGAGGTGGGAGTGTCAAGATATAACTAATCTCCCGGTTTAAAATAGTCGAGCAGTCGTTCGCCTGAATCTGCCCGAATCAAAGCAACTACAACATCAGGTAAACTCCCGTAACCTGGATAAACAAAATAACGGGGTTCCCATCGGGGTTGAAACTTTTCTTTAAAGCTATGCAAACCCTTAAAATTATAAAACTGCTCCAAATGTTCTGAAAGATAGTTTAACACCTTTTCTAAGCGGAGAGATTTTTCCGTTTCACCTACTCCTGCAAGGGCTGACAAACCTAAATCAAATTCTTCATATCCCAGCGCTTGAAAATGCTGTAACATGGAAGCAAATAAACATTCCATTGTGCCGTTTTCAACTTCAGTACGCCTCCGCATTAAATCAACCCCTACTAACTTAGTTTCACCACTTGAGATTGTATTGGCAAAAGCACTTATTTTACCCTCAGAAGTGTGGACAGCTACCGCCCGAGTTTCCCGCAAATAAGCCTCGTTAAACCAACCAACAGAAAACTTTTTCTCCGCACCCTGCATCATTTTTAGCCACTCATCGCTAACTATCTTCATTTGCCGCAGCAATTCATCGCTTAAGGGCGGTTCATAAAATTTAACTTCATAGCCGGCTTTAGTGAGTCGATTAATAGCTGTTCTCAAATTCTGATTGGCTTTACCTTTCAGGCTAAAAGTTTTGAGGTTAACAATAGCTTCCTCTCCTATTTGCAAAACTCGAAAACCGAGGGATTTATAGAATTCTAAATTGTCGGGCAAAGTCTGGTAAAATGAAGGATGCCAGTCGTTACGATCGCAAAATTGTTGAAACCCAATTATCGCCTCTTCTTGGTCTGACGGCGGCCCAATTGGATCGCCGAGAGCAATCGCACCCCGCCCCTTGGCAACATAGGCGATCGCACTTTTCCCAGAGGGACTAAAATAATAAGACTTATCCTCCAGCAGGGCTAATCGTGCCAGCGGTATCCGCCCGTATTGTTCTACAATTTGTTTAGCCTGTTGCCTTTCTTTCGGAGTCCCTACATTCCGCAGCAACACCGGCCGCAATAACATAAATAAAGCATAGCTCAGGGTTACTGCTCCCACAGCATAAATTGAATCTGCAAAAAAATCTGCAAATTGAGTTTTAGGGACTAACCCAGCATTGTCCGAAGTAAAGAACATTGCTAATGTTTGGAACAATGCTTCATGGAATGAAAAATTAATCGGCTCTTGATTAATATTGTATTTCTCATCTAATATGTAAAAGCCAGCCGTACCATAAGCCAGAGTAAACAGCAAAGCACCGAAAAGAACTCTTATTCCTTGGGCAATTGAGGGGCGATCTGAGGAAGCGGTAAACTGGTCGCGCATGATGACTAATTGGACTAGCAACACCCCAGCTAATATACTTTCTTCATAATCCAATCCCTTGACTAAATGGCTGACTATGGAGAGAATTAATAGCCCGACAGTAAGCAACCAAGCAATCCGCTTGCGCCTCAGTAAATTAGCTGCCAAAGTTAGCAACATAAAGCCGATAATTGCTGCAAAAAAATGTCCGCCAGCACGCACGGGGAAGGGGAAAAATTCTTCTAGTAATTCTCTCCGTTCTCGTAAGCTAGGCGTGACAGCAGAGAGCAAATTAACCACTCCTACCAGTCCGGTTAGGAGGGATGCAGTCCATAGTCCAATCCGACTCCGTTGCGATCGCACAGTATTTCCTCAGCAAGTATTAGAGAAGAACGAAGATGGGTAATTAGCAATTAGCAATTAGCCATTAGCCATTAGCCATTAGCCATTACTTTTTCTTTTCAGCCAATGCTATCTTAAACTGCTTGCCGACGTAAGTCAAAGAATCTGTGAGATGCTTGTGCCAGTAATTCCACCCTACATCTGGCCCCACAATACCATGACCGCCTGGAAACTTGTGGTATTCATTGGCAATGCTTAAGTTGTTTAATAGCTGGTGAAACTGCTCAGAAGAGGTCAAAAATTGCTCGTCTCCAACGCCAGCATCGATATAAGCTCGTAAACGTTGGCGGTCTTTTTTAGATAGCTGTTTTACTATGTACTGGGGGCTGTTATTCCGACCGCTAGTATCTGTGAAATAACCGCTGTGGCTAAAGAGAATATTAAAATTATCCAAGTAGCGAAGACCGATATTAAAGGCTCCCCAACCTCCCGATGATTGCCCTCCCATCGCCCAAAATTGCGGAGAATTCAGCGTGCGGTAGCGCGATCTAATTACCTTAACTAATTCAGCACCAATTGCAGTTCCAACTTTGCCGTTAGGCCCATCGTAGTATTGCGGGTCCCAAAGTGGACTCGTACCTCGGTTGTCGTTGCCGTCGGGAGTAATAACAATTGACGGCGGTAGTTTATGGCTTTTGTAGACGTTGTGAAGTACGCTAGTTACAGCAGCTTTATCTTGGTAAGCCCATGCGTCTCCGTGTCCGCCGTGTAACAAGAATATAACTGGATAGTGCGTGCTAGGGTTGTTGGTATAGCCAGGGGGTAGGATTAAACCGTAGGTGCGATCGCTACCCATAGCTACACTTTTATATGTTTTGATTTCAAAAGTTAGCCCCGTGTCTGACTCTACTTGCGGAGGGTCTAACTGGGGAGCTCCAGCGACGAAGACATAACAGTAGCCCGCCGCACCTAAAAAGATGATAATACCTGTACTAATGGCTAGAAGTTTTCTCATACCTTTCGGTGAATTGAGCTATAAGACTCAAAAACCCATGATACTATTGAGTTAAGCCATTAGCCGTACAGCGATCGCACCAATAAGTACCACAAGACCAAGCGCTCTCCGAAAATAATTAACGCCTTGAAATAATTCTTCCCATGCCCAAGTAAATAATGAGCCAAAAGCGATTAGGTCTAGCCCTGTATTAATTTTGCCTGTGGTTACAATTAGTTGCAGTAAAGTGGCTACACCCCAGACAATAAGTGGTAGGTTTGGTGTCTGAGCGATAACAATTTGGCCATTGCTGTCGCGGAAGATTTTATCAAATATTGTATTTGTCTCTGTATTTGTAGTCATTGTTTTTTACTGTTTATTTATTTTTTTTTACTTTAGTCCAATAACCACAACATTCTCTCTACCTTTTTGTCGATTAAGTAAAACTTATAAAATCCCTGAGATGGATAACACTTGTGAAAACATATAGCAACCGCAAAAGGGTTAGGTTATAATATTACGGCTTCAATAGAAAATCATTCTCGTAAGCTTTCTAGTAGAATCTCAACAAGTCTATATACGTGGTTTCCTAGTGTTGGTGGTCAATCATGCTGAGAACTTGGGTGTATGTTTTTAGCCCGATTTATTGCATTTTCGGCGTTGCTAAATTGAAGTATGAAATTTCACGCACTCGACATTTCAAGCTCTTACTCTCTACTAGGAGAGCGTTTCTGTCTAAGTATAATTCATACCCTGATTCAGCAACGCCAGAAGTTTTGTATAGTAAGTTGAATCAACATGACTAATCTCTCTACTTAACTTTTGGGCAACAATTGATTGAGCGCACCACACAAGTATCCCTTCACGGTGTCGCTACTTGCACCCACGCCACTCGGAATGGTAAAGATCATCTCGACAGTTAATAGGTTGCCATCCATTGAGGCAAACACATCAATCGGCAAAGCACGCTGAAATGCTGTTGCGGGATTTTCAGCTTTCATTACACCTGCGCTCACATCGGTGCTGATAGTCTTGATGCTCTCGCGGGCTAAAATGGGTCGTAATTGGGAAAAGGCTCTTTCTATCGATAATCCTTCAACCTGAACACGCGCAGAAAAGGCAGCACCATTCAAAAAGTCCCCTTTTTTTTGAAAGCTTTCTTCGCAGGTTGTGGCAACAGCGGGGGTGGCTAAACACATGAGAGTAAGAGTCAAGAGGAGCGATCGCATATTAGTTGATTTACAAGAATGAAACAATCATCAAGAGCGTGATGAATTATCATGGGATTGTTTGGCAAGAGGTGCAAGTGCCTTCGATGGTTTTTAGCATTAGTTGCAGTTCAATTATAGCGGTTCTCAGGTAGATGAGGTATATATTAAAGCTCAAAAGGCTCGATCTACATAGAATCTAACGTACCTCATCTTTCTGAGAAAGGCTATAGTGAGACTTTATCCCAGTAACAGTTAACCGTTAACTGTTCCCAAAATTGACATTTGTTACTTGGCCAGCAGTAACATTAATAGTCTGCTCTAATTTCCCACCGTCAACCTTTAACTGATAAGTACCAGGAGTCAGCGCGATCGCACCAAACCATCCCTTACCATCCGTGCGAATTGTCCGCCCCTGGCCCGGAACACCCACAGGCTGCAATGTCAAGGTGACAGAATCGCAACTTGGGGAACACATCCGCAACATACCCGCGATCGCGCCTGTAGTTGGATGCGACTTCCAAGGAAAATCGGGAACAGCTACAGGATTAGCCCAAACAGGCTGTGTCTCATAAGTCTTACCCGTCGCTACATCCACATACTTACTCGGCTTTGAAAGCGCATTGTAGAACCAATCATTGCTCTGCGATAGATACTTCCAAGGCTGGCGGGGCACATTTCCTCCACCGCTCGATCGCAAGTCGCCATTAGTGTAGACATTGCTGCTAGCATAGGAATACAAAGCAATCCCATGCGTGTAATTCCCCTTTGCAGAAGGCTGTTGAGCGCGGCGAATCTGAGCTAAAGCGTCTTCAATGTAGTTCAGATAATTTCCAGGCCCGATCGCAGTGTAGCGATTGTACTGGTGATTCTTGGCAAACTCAATCCAATCATCATAAGCCTGTTTCTGCCGAGCATTGTACTCGCGCTGGTAAGTCATCGGCATCGCCATATCAACGATACCCTCTTCCAGCCAGCCGCGCCAATCCTGCAAAACCTCTTTGTAAGGCTGGGTTTGATACCAATCCTCATCTTTTTTGGGCCCATTTCCCCAGGCGATCGTCGCCGCCGAAATCTTCACCTGCGGCTTAATCGCAAGGCTTTGTACATAAAGCTTACGCACTAAATTCGTCACCTGATCGCGCCGCCACTGCATCCAAACGCGATCGCTTGGCGATGGTCTACCCGTGCGTTTCATCTGTTGATTAAACCGCGCGATCGCAGTCGGATTATAGCCCCAATCCGGCCCGCCGTAGCGCACATAATCCAATTGCACGCCGTCTACGTCGTAGCGTTTCAGCAAATCCAGATACACCGAAACCGTATAATCAACCGCGTCAGGATGGCCAGGATCGAGATAACCTTGGGATTGGCCATCGTAAGTAAACATCGCCCAATTATCGCGGCCAGGCGCATTGGGGCCATGTTTTTGCCACACATGAGAGCGATCGTTGCTAGTGCTTCCCGTTACCGGAAGCGTCACCATCCAAGCGTGAACCTCCAAACCTGCGGCGTGCGCCTTGGCGATCAAATCTTGCAAAGGGTCAAAACCCGCCACCAGATTAGGATCTTTCGCTCGCGGCTCAATGCTGCTAGCGTAAAAAGCATCACCGCGACGGCGCACTTGAGCAACGATCGCATTCGCATTTGCCAGTTTCGCATCCGCAATTAATTTTGTCACCTCTTGCGGTGTCTTGAAACCAGGGTTAAAAGCATCTACCCAAAAGCCTCGAAATTCTGATGTTTGCACCTGCGGGGGAACTGCGATCGCAGCGCGATCGGGAAAGAAATTAGACAACCACTGCGGAGTTAGCAGAAAAGCGATCGCTAAGCCAATTGAAAATAGACTTGACAAAAAGACTGTTTTAGATTTTCGCATTCGGAAAGGTGTGTGTGAGCGTTCAACTGTCTAGTACAGACTAACTACGCGAACTTCAGGTTCACATTTTCCCACAATTTGGCCTGATTATTTATAAATTATTCTTAAATATAATGTCGAAGCAGTCCCGATCGCAACCAGATATCGATATTTGTTAACAGTTAACTATTACTTCCCCTGAAAACTTTCTCGATTAATATGCCAAACACTTGACAAACAATCAAGCCAATGATAATGTACCCTATTCCCCACCGAAATCATCCTCAAAAACTGCCGGAGAAAACATCTCATACAGTGCTAGAAAATACGGCATAATCATCTCTAATTGCTGCGGTTCCAATCGCAAGCAAATTTCTTGCTCCAAATAATTCAGCATTTGCCAAACCAACTCCCATTTTACCCCCAATATTGGATAAAGCATCACACAAACTGGAAACAATTCCTGATAAAAAACAGCAATATTTTCCTCTAAAACAGACAAAAATAAATAAATTTGAAACATTTCCACATCCCGGATACTCGCAGTTTTTACCAAGGTTGAATTCAACGCTCCGCTATAGCTGTAATAGCCAGGATTAAGTTGGGAAACTCGGCTAAAAACACTAGCAGCTATTTCAGTGCTTTTACCTAAAAGTTGCCGTACAGCTTGTAAGTTGCGAGAATCATAACTATGCTTAGCTGCGGCTTGATAACAACGGCGCAAAGGCATATAGAGGTAGTCATCTATCACCTTGAAATAGGCAGTTAAAACAGTTTTTTCGACAGCAGAAATATCTTTGAGTAAAAACAGAGTGGTATAGTACACCTGCATCGACACAAAGCCAATTAAGCGGGGGTCAATTGCCGTATATTTCTGACGCATCGCCCCGATTTCTTGCCCCACCTTAACAGCAATATAGCTGGGATCTTCTGCATTACCATAAACCTCTAAAACCTTTCTATGAATCTCACAAGAATCCATAGCAATTTGCAAATGATCGATCAGTTTTGGATCTATCTGATGGCGTTTTATTTCTTTTGAAAGCAACAATTGTGTGTGAGTAATAGCCTCAATACTAGCATAAATTAGAGACTCCTGTAAGATAGAAGCAGTTTGCACCCGCCATTTTTTTGAACCAATTGTTCTCAAGTCGCTATCTTCAGCTTGGGGTACAGTTTCAGAGGAAGCAATCTGAAGATTTTTCAGGTATTTTCTTGACCACTGTATAGCTAAAGATGCCACAGGAGACGGTAAAATTTGTTCAATTTTGATTTCTAATGAGTCATCAATTAGAGCAGAAGATATTTTACAATTAGAGTCAAATTCAATGTCTTTGACATATTTCTTGAGCCACTGTTGAGCCACAGGAGAGAGAGGAGTCTCAACCTGATCTTGACTACGCTGGAATGAGTCAGCAGACATAGTAACAAAAGTTAATGTAGGCTTTGGTTATTATAAAATATAAGGGTAAAATTGGCTATCCGTCAAATCATCCAATTTAAGGAGCGATTAAGTAACATTGACCCTAGTAATAATCGCTAGATCGTGTAACTTTTATTACTAGCTTTCATAAAAAATACTGGTAAGGGAAAACCTCCAATCCGGCAGAGGTTTAAACCCCTGCCTCATAGATCGAGTCCTCTGAAGAGGCTAAGAAGAAGACTTTTAAACCAAATTAGTCCTCTTTAGAGGACTTTAGCTATTAGACAAGGGTTTCAACCCCTAGCGGCTTTCTTTTTAAGTTGACACCAATGGGCATTGCCGTGTCCTTACCCCTTATCTGTGCTGCACTCAACTAAAAACTGCTGTATGATAAACTGCTCTTAAGCAAACGAGGAACTAAAAAAACATGGTCTTATCAGAAAAAAAGCGCAATCCGGGATTATGGGTATCAATATTATATTTCGCAGAAGGCTTTCCCTACACTGTTGTAAATTTAATGTCGGTAATTTTTTTAAAAGGTTTGGGAGCCAGCAATGAGTTAATTGGCTTAACCAGCCTTTTGTCTTTTCCCTGGGTATTAAAAGGTTTATGGGGCCCGATAGTTGATTTATACTCCACTAAACGTCAGTGGATTTTAAACACAGAAATCATTTGTGCTGGTCTATTTTTCTTACTAGCGCTTGGCGTGTTAATGCCGCAGACTCTGGTAATATCACTTGTCATATTTACGCTGGTAGCCTTTGTTTCAGCTACCCACGACATCGCCATAGATGGATTTTATTTAAACGCCCTAAATAAAGACCAACAAGCCCTATTTGTAGGCGTTAGGAACACCGCTTACAGAGGTGCAGTTATTGCTGGTAGTGGTCTATTAGTATTCTTAGCGGGTTCTCTGGCAGAGCAATATTTAATACCTGGAAACCCTACTGA
Source organism: Kamptonema animale CS-326 (assembly GCF_028330895.1). Classification (NCBI taxonomy): domain Bacteria; kingdom Bacillati; phylum Cyanobacteriota; class Cyanophyceae; order Oscillatoriales; family Microcoleaceae; genus Kamptonema; species Kamptonema animale. Next base: position 77,206 of record NZ_JAQMUA010000020.1, read on the forward strand.
TGCTAAAGTATATAAAGATATTTCCTTTTCGCTGCTTGGCTCCTCTTTTAATATTCATCCTTTAGAGTTGGGATGGGCGACAGCCTTTGGGATTGGCGGAGTAATATTTATTTTAATTTATCTCTTCCAACAGTGGTATTTGCCCTATCCAAAAAGTCACGCGGTAGCCTCTGAATTACCCACCCAAAACACTAGCTTTTTTGAAGCGTTTAGAACCTATTTCACTCAATATAAAATAGGTTGGATTGTCACTTACGTTTTGATTTTCCGGCTGGGCGATGCTTTAACTTTCAAAATGGCTCCTCCATTTTTAATGGATACAATACAGAAGGGCGGCTTAGCAGTTTCTACGGCTGAAATGGGTCTTTTATCTGGTACTATCGGCGTAATTTTTCTTTTAATTGGAGGGCTACTTGGCGGATATTTAATCGCCAAACAAGGGTTGAAAAAATGGATGTGGCCTACAGCTATCCTGCAAAACTCAACTAATGTATTGTATTGGCTTTTAGCAATGTATCAACCGAGCATTATTTGGGCCTATGCAGTCAACTCCATAGAACAGTTTACCTATGGACTTGGCGTAGCTGCCTATACTGTATTTTTAATGCGTACAGTTCGCCCTGAATATGAGGCTTCCCATTATGCAATTACCACAGCATTTATGGCAGCGGGCGTATTAATTCCCGGAGTTTTTAGCGGTTATTTGCAGACTTGGCTGGGAGGATATCAGCATTATTTCTTGTTTAGTTCTCTGGCAGTTATACCAGGAATGTTGACGATTTTCTTTTTGCCTCTAGAAGATCAGAAATAATCATGAGATTATGTCTCGGTATAGTTGTTGTGGTAATTGTTTCATGACTCGCCTAAACGGAGCAAAGTCATTTAAACCCTGCGACAGAATTAGAACACCTTGAACAGCAATTACGGCATCTTCCCCGCGTTGCTGGGCTAGTGTTTCGTCCAATCCTGCTAATATTAAAACGTCTGCGATCGCATCAATCCAAGCACGCAATAGGCTTTGTACCTTGCGATGGAAAATATCGCGTGCAGATCCCATCAATAGAATCGCAAATATGCAGGGTTGCTCTCCTCCTTCATATAACTCGCTCACGCGATCGCACATTCTCTCAAACCGCGTCAAAGTATCTCCCTCACTGCACAGAGGTTGCAGAATGTTTTGCCCAAGCCATAGTTCCAGGTAATCCAACACAGCTATTACCATCTCCTCCTTACCACCAGGAAAGTGATGGTACAGGCTTGCTTTGCCAAGACCTGTAGCTTCAGAAATCTTAGATAGCGTGGCTCCGTCGTAACCATACTGCCGAAACAGTTGAAGTAGGTACAGAATATAGGTTTCTTTTGGCATCGGCAGCAATTTTGAGTTTACCCCTTGACATTGTACCGAACGTTCGGTACAGTAATATCATACCGAACAAACGGTATAAAGATTGAGCAATTAACAACACCTGCAAGGTATTGTTTATCTATTTTTTCCCCTACTCCAATCAAAAGGTATCACCATGATTAAGCTTTATGGTCACGAAGTATCTGGCAACAGCTACAAAGTCAGGCTTTTACTTTCACTCCTGAATCTTGAATACCAATGGATCAAAGTCGATTTGATGAAAGGTGAGCACAAATCACCAGAGTTTCTTACTCTCAATCCCTTCGGTCAAGTTCCCGTGTTAGTAGATGATGACACAATCCTTGCAGATGCTCAATCAATTTTAGTATATCTAGCTTCTCAATACGGTGGCGACCAATGGCTGCCCTTGGATACTATATCTCTGAGTAAAGTTGTGCGTTGGTTGTCAACAAGTGCGGGTGAAATTCGTCAAGGGCCTGAACACGCTCGCCTTTACTATTTGTTTGGTGCAGGAACCAATATTAATATTGAGCGGGCAACTCAAAAAGCAGAATTTATCCTCACCCAACTAAATCAACACTTAAGCGATCGCACATGGCTAGAATTTGAACATCCGACAATCGCAGATGTAGCAGTCTTTCCCTATGTTTCTTTGGCTCCCGATGGTAAGATTTCCCTAGATCCTTATCCCCACGTTCAACACTGGATTACACGAATTAAACAACTTCCTGGGTTCATCAAGATGCAAGGAATTGAGGCTGCTGCAAAGCTATAGCGATATTTATTGAAAGGACAGTGCCATGCCCCGTAAATTTACAAAAATTGCCTTCACTCCCGCTGTCAAAGCTGCCCAAGCACAACGTGGATCGCGAGAAACTTACGCTCGGTTTGAACAAAGCGGGCCTGAGAACGATCGGGTAACACCTGATATTGAAGAGTTCATTGCTGAAATCGATGGATTTTATCTAGGAACTGTTGGTTCTAACGGCTATCCATATATTCAGTTTCGCGGTGGTCATCCAGGTTTTTTGAAAGTTATCGATGAGAAAACATTGGGTTTTGCTGACTTCAAAGGCAATGTTCAGTATGTCACCATTGGTAATCTTTCAGACAGCGATAAAGCTTTTATCTTTATAATGGATTACCGCCATCGTAAACGACTGAAAATTTGGGGAAGAGCCAAATATGTAGAGAGCGATCGCGAACTAATTGAGCGTTTGAGAATAGCTGAAGATGACTCGGAAGTTGAACGAGTTATCCTCTTTCAAGTCGAAGCCTGGAACTGGAATTGTCCCCAGCATATTCCTATTCGCTATTCTGAACAGGAAGTTACAGCACTCAAAGCTAGAATTTCAGAACTGGAAATGCTTTTGAGCGATCGCGAAAACCTTTTATAGTCACAAACACAAAGCTTATGGAAACCAAACCACCTTTACCACCCTTTACTCTGGAAACAGCTAAAGCCAAAGTTCAAGCTGCTGAAGATGCCTGGAATACGCGCGATCCAGAACGAGTAGCATTAGCTTATACGGAAGATTCCCAGTGGCGAAACCGCGCCGAATTCTTCAGCGGAAGAGAAGAAATCAAGGCTTTCTTAAAAAGAAAATGGGCGAAAGAATTAGATTACCGTTTGAAGAAAGAACTCTGGAGTTTTACAGATAATCGAATTTCTGTTTGCTTCGAGTATGAGTGGCACGATGACTCTGGCTACTGGTATCGCGCCTATGGTAATGAACAGTGGGAGTTTGCAGAAAATGGGTTAATGCAAAGACGTGAAGCTAGTATTAATGATGTTCCCATTCAAGAGTCTGAACGCAAACTAATTTTGCGGACGCGATCTTAATATCTTATACAGATAAGACAGTTAGGACAGATTTTCTAGGGGCGGATTCGCCTAAATATAAATTTACCAACCCAGATATTTATAAACCCGCCCCCCCACAGAACTATATTCAAAATTTTCCTAACCATCCTAGCGACTGCTATAAATTAAGATTTAAATCGTAATAAAATCTCTCGTACTCAGGGTACTTACAGCAATTCCTTCAACAATTGCCAGTACTTCACCAGTCCTAGCAACAGTAATTAATGGCCCATTATTACCAGGAATAATTTTAAGTTGAGCAAAGGTAAAGCCTCCACTTAAAACAATTATATCTTCACTATCTTCAAAATCAACAATAGTATCAATTCCCGCAAACGGAGCTAACACAAACCTATCTTGTCCGCCACCGCCAATTAAGATGTCATCGCCAGCATCACCGCTGATAAAATCAGCTCCTTCCCCACCACTGATGGTATCGATTCCTTTACCGCCGTAAAGAAAATCACTGCCATTTCCACCACTAATAGTATCATCACCTTGATTGCCTCTGAGGGTGTCATTCCCGTTGCCACCAATTAATGTATCATCGCCGCCGCCAGCGCTAGCAGAATTATTCTGTGCATCCCCAACTAAATAATTAGCTTGAGAGGGAGCCAGAGCGACTTGAATCTGCTGCAATAGTCCCGAAAATGAGAAATTACCGCTTGTTCTCAATCTCTCTACACTTTCTCTGGTTTTGAGCGCCTCTGATAAATCGGGTTGTATAAAAGAAAGAGCTGTTTGAAACTCTGTAAAATCAGAGTCATTGGTATAGGTAAAACTAGGAAGTATTAATTGCTCTGTAGAAACTTGCCGTTGAGAAAAACCATCGGGAGGAGAGGTTAATAAGTTGTCTGTCCGATTTTTATTTAAAATAATTAATGGTCGAATATTGGGATCGTTAAAATTTTGGACAAAAACTCTACCTGTGAGAACTGATTCCCCAAAAAGGCTAACAATATCTCCGTTAACTATGTAGTGGTTAACAGTTTTGTTCGCGCCTCTTAGGTTACGCCTAAAAGTGTTGACGGTATCGGCTGAAACACCAGGAGAGTTGAAGGTAAATATGTTTCCAGTTTTGGAGGTAAATTCAGCAGCAAGAATTTGAGCTAAAGCTCCTCCCATCCCATGACCTATAACATCGGGAAGTAAGCCTGTAGGATTCTTAAAAGAATCTTCAGTTATTTGCGTCAGCCAGCTTTGTAAAATTTCTCTATTGTTGTCAATTTGCAAGTAGCCAACACCACGCTCATCAGAGAAGGCGGCATCATCTTCTATAAAGTCTGTACCGCGAAATATCAAAACTGGAGATGTATCTGGGTCAGTGGAAGCAAGTCCGATAGCATGAAGACCACTTTGCAGATCGTCAAATATTTGATCTATATAGTAGTTGTTAGTTTCCAGAAAACTTTTAACTTGCTCTTCAAACTCAGGTTTATCGTCCTGATACGCTATTATTTTTGCCAGAGCTTCGTAAAGGGACGGTTCCGCACTCATATTTTTTGGGTCAGTGCCTAATAAAAAGTATGTTGTTGTAGTTCAGAGTTAAGAAGACTGAACTACAAGAACATACAGAACGAAGTAGTTATTAGTTGTTATTTATTAGTTTACAGCAAAGTTACGAAATCAGCACTACCGATCGCACTAATATTTCCGCCTTGCCGTAGCTAAAATTTCTGAACGCAAATTAATGATAGTAGAATTACCTGCTGAGGCGATCGCTAACTGTTTGAAGGTGATACTCCCACCGACCCAAATCTGTTCTTGACCCTATTCGCAGTCGGTAATGATTTTTGTACCCAGGACACAACCGATCGGAGAGCGATCGCTTTCCACTTCAGTTGCAAGGTTAATGATTGCTTTGCTTAGAAGATACTATACCATAGTTTTTTTATAAAGTCAAGCTAATTTTGGCAAAATTTATAACTATGTTTTAAAGAATTGTCAAGTAGCGAAATAATCTACTATTATCTTCAGAAGATGATCTTCGCGATCGCGAGTAAAAACTCAACAATTTTGTATCTATGGCTTTCATTCGTCAGTACGTCGCCCCTTTAATCGCAGTTATCATTTTTTTTCTCGCTCTCGCCGCAGTTAGTGCTCGGATTTTTTTGCCGAATGATATGGCCGCACCAGCTCCTATTGAAGAAGTTAGTCCCCAAGATCGGCACGCTCAAACACCCACATTAAATGTTGTAGTGGGAAGCGGTGAATCGATCGCGATCGCGCATTAATTCCTATGGTATCCGTTGAGTTAATACCAGGCTATCAGTTGCGTACAGGTTCGGGACTAGACCGTGCAAAATTGGTAAAATTCATGTACAAAACTTACCATGAACTTCACCCCGATCGAGAATTAGGTCATTTAGCTCTAACAGTTGAACAGTATTTTTCTAATAAAACTCCCCTGTTGTGGGTGGAATGGGATGGGGAGG
>NZ_JAQMUA010000178.1:0-19126 GCF_028330895.1 Kamptonema animale CS-326
CGCTGATAGAGGATTTATTTCTCTCAGAAATATCATAAAATTTCCTCACTAATACACAACTTGTTTATCTGGATGTATTCTACTACTTATTTGTGTAATTAATTCTGTCCAACTACTTACCTCAAAAATCGGCTTCTTGTCCAGTAGTTTGTAAGGCCGTCCAGAGGGTGGTTATTTTACGGGCTTCTGGGTGATGATACCTAAGTAAGACGTAAGTATATAACGGTTGATTTTGTACCCCTTCTACTTAAGTATTTTCTAATCAATGACATATTACCCCAGATATTGGCAGATTAGCAAGTAGTGGATGCTAGATTGCTGATAGTTTAGAAGCTGCGATCGCGGCCGATCGGGATTTTCTGAATTTGCCTATTTCTAAACGCAATTGCCCTTGCGATCGTTTTGCTAACGGTATTTTTAGCGCTGTTTCTGCGCTCGTTTTTTGCTTATAATCTTACAAACAGAATTACCAATTAACTAAGATTATGACAATAGAGGTTGACTATCGTTTTCCTGCGGGTGTTGATGCAGTAAAGCAAGCTAAAATAATTGCTGTAGGACAAACTGCTGGTACTTGGAATGAGCGTTTTGCTAGCAGGGAGTCGGCGCTGCGATCGCACTTAGCGGAAGTCATCAACATTCGCACTGAATCAAACGGTGAAAGCGTTGCTACTGTAAGCTTTCCCGAAACTAATGTTGAAAATGACATTCCTAGTTTGCTGACGATGATTTTTGGTAAATACTCGATGGCGGGAACGGCAAAAGTAATGGCGGTGAGGTTGCCGGCAAGTTACGGGATGCGGCCAAAATTGGGGATCGCTGGTATTCGCGATCGCCTGGGAGTTGTTGACAGGCCCTTAGTGATGGCGATTTTTAAACCCGCACTGGGTTTGACTGCCAGCGATCATGCAGAAATTTTATCAGAAGTGGCGTTCGCAGGCTTAGATATCATTAAAGATGACGAAATTCTGGGAGATTTGGCAAGCGCACCCACTTTGGAACGCCTGCGGGCCTGTCGTGAAGTAATTGCAAGAGTAAAGCAGGAAACCGGACGCACGGTGCTTTATGCGGTAAATGTGACGGGAAATGCCACAAAAATAGTCGAACGTGCCCGAATGCTGGTAAAAGAGGGGGCGAATGCGCTATTGCTGAACGTGCTTGCTTACGGTTTTGCTGTGTTGGAGGCGATCGCATCTGACCCCGAAATTAATGTGCCAATTTTCGCCCATCCAGCTTTAGCAGGCGCTTTGTGCATTTCACCTGACTGCGGAATGGCTTATTCTGTGGTGTTGGGGACGCTGATGGCGCACGCGGGGGCGGATGCGGTGCTATATCCTGCCCATTACGGGAACTTGCCTTTTGAGGCTGCTGAGGAAGGAAAAATTCGGGATCTTTTGCGCGATCGCGGTACATTTCCCGTGCCTTCTGCTGGCATTCATCCGGGGATAATTCCTAACATTATTGCCGATTATGGTCAAGATGTAATTCTCAATTCTGGAACCGGAATTATGGATCATCCTGATGGGCCGGCGGCGGGAGTAAAGGCATTTTTTGACGCTTTAGATCGGGTGAAGAAAGGCGAAATTTTGAATAAACCCGGCGATTGAAATCGCGGCTACATAAACAAAGTCCGCCTACGCGGACTAATTGAAGTAGCGCAGGATTTAAGCTGATAATATGTAAGCCAGTTAAATTTACAGCTTACACCATGTCCGGTTAAATAACCTTAATCCTTGTAGGGGCGGGTTCACCAAGGACTCCAATAAAATCCAGGGTTTAGTAAACCCGCCCCGACCCACTTTCAAACTGATAAAATTGTTTTCAAACCCTGCACTAATCGCTTAATACCTGTGGTGGCTATTTCTTTTTCTAAACCGTAGGCGACGCGCAGGTAGCACCCATCATTCATCCCAAAAGCTGTACCTGGAAGGACTGCAACTTTATGCTCGCGAATTAGACGCTCTACTAACTCTATCGCACTCTGTTGAGTATGGACTTTCAGTAGGAAATAGAAGGCTCCATTTGCTGGAGGAATGGTACAGAAATCTTGCAGGTGGTTGAGTTCATTAAGCACAATTTCTCGCACTGACGCGATCGCGCCGATCTGATTTTCCCAGTAATTTCTTCCAGCTTGCAATGCTCCTAATGCCGCATATTGAGAAATAACTGGGGGACAAATCACAATTGTATCTTGGATTTTTTTGACTGAAACAAGTAAATGTTCTGGAATTACCATATACCCGATGCGCCAACTCGCAAAACCGTAAGCTTTGGAGAGGGTAAAAAGTGAAATTGTGTGTTCGCTGCTAGCGGGAAAAGCTGCGGGTGAAAAGTGTTTCGCATCGCTATAGGTAAAATATTCATAGGCTTCATCACTGATGTGATAAATTCCATGTTGGCGGCAAATTTCATTAACTTCGCGTAATGCTTCTAGAGGATAAACAGCCCCAGTTGGATTGTTGGGTGAAATTGTGACGATGGCGCGAGTTTTATTCGTAATTGCTTGCGCGATCGCACTAACTTGCAGTTGATAATTTTCATCGGTTGCTACTACTATCGGGTGGCAATCTGCCATCATAACCGCCATTTCATGGTTAAAATAATAAGGCGATTGAATAATAATTTCATCCCCAGGGGAAGTGATGGCGAGAATAGCATTCATAAACCCCATGTTGCTACCAGCGGTGACAACGATGCAGTTTTTACTGTTAATTTCTATGCCGTTATCTGCTTTAAGTTTCGTCTCTATTGCTTCTAGTAAAGGTGGAATTCCTTGGATGGCTTTGTATTTGTGATTTTCGGGATCGGCTAGGAATTCGGGGATGCGATCGAAAGCACTTTTTGGCGGGCCGTAATAAACAACACCTTGCCCTAATGATATCGTTCCCGGACATTGGCGAATCATTTCTCCAACCACGGGAATAATTGGCGACTGCACCGCATCCATGCGAGTTGAATTAGTTTGCATATTTATGATTTTATAATTATTTCTCTATTTTAGGCGATAAATCAAAAAATTACTTGGCGATTTTAATCGCCATCAAAAATTTGCTTTTAAACTCTTTCAACCTCAATTCTAGAGCCTTGAGGCGACTTATAAACCTTGATTTGTGTAGGCAATCGCTCTCCCAATCCTCGAACGTGCGTAATAACTCCAATTAAGCGATCTTGCTGACGCAAAGATTCCAAAATTTGAGTAACACTTTCCAGGGTTTCCGCATCCAAAGTACCAAATCCTTCATCTAGGAATAAGCTACCTAATTGAGCACCTTGAGATAGCTTTTCTGACAAAGCTAAAGCCATCGATAAAGAAGTTGCAAAAGTTTCGCCGCCGGAAAGAGTTCGCACGCGCCTAAGTTCGCCGCCATTCCAGTTATCTTCAACCCAATACTCGCCATCTTGAATTTTAAGAGCATAGCGAGTTTCTGTTAGTTCTTGCAAAATTAATGTAGCACTGGCAACTAATTCTGCTTCCAGATGTTCTAAAATATAAGCTTGAAATTCATTGGTTTTGAGATTCTGAGCTAAAGTATGATAAGTTTGTTCGTGTTCTGTTAAGGTTGTAATTTGGGTTGACATCCTTTCCGATTGCTCTAGGTTTTGTTCTGCTACCTGAATCCAGGCTAATAATTCTGCACGACTATCGTTAGCTTGTTTGAATTTTTGTTCAGCAGTAATTTTGGCAGTTCGCAGTTGTACCAATGTTATTTCATCGGTTGTTTTTTCACCGATAATATCGCTTAAATCTTTGAGCCGCGTTTCTAGCTGAATTTTTGCGTCGCGGTGTTTGCGAATAGCTGTTTCCCATGCGGATTGTTGTTTAGCGTCAGCACCTGCTGCTATAAATGTCTCCTCTGTAAAATTCGAGGTTTTAAGTTTAGACTCCCAGGCAATATTTAGCTGTTCATTTTTAGCTAGTGCTTGCTCATTAACATCTGTGGCTTGTTGATATCTTTCTACTGCTTGAATGACATTGTTGTTGGCAGTTTGATAAGAACGATCGGCAGTTTTCAGCAGTTCATTTAAGTTTTGCTTGTCTTTTTCTAAAGCTTTTGCTAAAGTAGAATAAGGTTGATTTTCCGTGATTTCATAGAGTTTAGTTGCCACCTCTTTTAACTGCTCTTGGCGGCGATTAACTTCTGCGATCGCGTCTTTATTTTCTGCTTGTTTCGCTAAATAAGTAGCTTCTGCAAACTGGAACGCTTGTTGAGCTTTATCAAATTCAATTGATACCTGTTGCCAGTGTTGCTCAGCTTCCCGGTACTTGCGATCGCTCTGTTTAAGTATAGCCAATTCTCGCTCTAATTCCTCCGCTTGCCATTGAGAAGTGCCTAAAACTCGATTAACTTGTTGCTGCAATTCAAGAAGTTTGTCCTGTGTTAATTTTAACGTCTGAGCAATTTCTAATTGTTTCTGCTGATGCCCAGAAAGTGCTGTTTTTGCTTCGGTTGTTGTAATTTGAGCTTGTTGAAATACTTGTTGAGCAATAGCAAAGCGCGATCGCAAAGGGGCGATATCTATAATATTAGATTCCGGCAATGGTGGGAGGCGATCGCTCTCTGGATGCACGCCCCCGCATACGGGACACATATCGCCAGAATTGAGCGACATTCGTATTGCAGCAACACGATCTAAACGCGCCGATTCAAGATTAACCACTTCTGCCGTTTCTAAGTCGAATTGGCATTTTTTCAGCGCTACTTCTGCTATTTCCAACTGCAAGGTAGTTTCCGCATAATTTTGTTGTGCTATGTGCCAATCTTGCTCAGCTTTTGCTAACTGCTTTTGCTCAGTTTTTGCCTGCTTTTGTATTAGCTGAAATTCCATTAATAATGGTGAAGTTTGATTCAAAAGCTCTAAACGTTCACCCACAGGTGAAAGCTTTGAAAGCAACGCTGTTGCTTGTGCTACCTGAAAACCAGCACCTTGAATTTTGCTGTTAGCAGCTTGCAAGTCTTTCTCTAGTGCCTTTAAAGAGCGAAATTTTTCCTGTTGAGCGGTTTGCGCGATCGCGACTTCTCTTTCCAGTTGAGATCGCTGTTCTTCATATATTTTACCAGCAGCGAGAGCATCTTCACGAGCTTTGAGTTGAGGCGCGATCGCTTCCTGCTTCGCTCTCGCTGCGTCAAGTTGCTGCTGCTGTAGCGCCAACTGCGATCGCGCTTCAATTAATCGCTTTTGAGCTAACTGTGCAGCATTTTCGGCGGTGACACATTGGTTTCGTGCTTCTTTAACTAAAACCCAGTCTCCCTGTAAATGATTAGCAATTTGCGCTCTTTCTAACTGCTGTACAAAAGTTTCAATGTCAGATGACTTCGCATTCAAAGTAGTTAATTCTGTGTGTAAATCTCTGAGGCGAATGATTTGATTAAATAAAGTTTCTTCTTCATCTAACATTTTCTGAGCAATCATAACTGCTTTATTAAGATTTGGTAATTCTTGCTCCAAACTAATCAGATGTAATCGCTTTTCCTGTACTTCCTCCGCCGCTGGTGCATTTAATTCAGCCAGTTGGCGTTCCACCATTTCTCGTTCATCTTTAAGTAACTTCGCTAGCTCATTTGCCCGCTTCCGCATCTGCTCAAAAATCTCAAATCCAGCTAGCTGACGCAGAATTTCCCGGCGTTTTGCCGTGTCGCCTTTAAGAAATTCATCAAACTTACCTTGTGGCAACACTATCACCCGCGTAAAAGTGTCAAAATCCATCCCTAAAACCTGTTCAATAGTTTTTTTGGCAGCATCAATGCTAGTTTCTATAGTCTCCCATTCACCATTTTGAAAAGCTTCTAACAGCACCTTATTCTCCGGAGTTTTCGGGCGGTATCGCCACCTCCGCGTCACCCGATACTGTGCATTACCTACTGAAAAATGCAACTTAACTTTTAAAGTTTCGCTCCCTTGACTTACTAGATCGCCTATTTGCTTACCACTGCGAATTGTCGTGCCAAAAAGAGCGTAAGTCATGGCATCAAGTAGGGAAGATTTTCCCGCACCTGTTGCACCAGTGATGGCAAATAAATCGAGTTCAGAAAAATCTAAACGCTGTTCGCGGCGAAAGCTAGTAAATCCTTCTAAAGATAGTTCAATAGGTCGCATAATTGGTAATTGGTAATTGGTAATTGGTAATTGGTAATTGGTAATTGGTAATTGGTAATTGGTAATTGGTAATTGGTAATACCTCTTTCTTTTTCCTTCTTACCTTCTTCCTTGTGCTATAATTCTGATGTTGGGTTTCACTTCGTTTCACCCAATCTACTATTGTAACAGTTAACAGTTAACAGTTAACAGTTAACAGTTAACACTTGATTATACAATTTTTCAAATTCCTCCAAAACGACTGGCTTTGGCGTTGTTCCCAATTTGTTCTGATAATAGTTGCAAAACTCTACTAGCGGATCGAATTTATTTGGGTCTATATTAGTTGCTTCCGCCAGGTTTTCTGGCTGTAATTCTGGATAGCGCGGTTCCACTAGCAGCGCTTGCGAACAAATTTGGCGCACTCTATCAGCTAGTCCCAGTTCAGGACTCTGCATTTGTACAATTACCTTCAAAAATCCGGGATGATATTGATTGGCTTCTAAAGTTTTATCTAAGTTTTCACTATTACATTTAAGCACTTTTAATGGTTTCTGGCAAATCAATGGTTTAAATTCCACCTTTGCAGCACTTCCCGGCTCTAATTCAATCAAAACAAATCCCTTTTCTTGCTCAGCTTCTCCGAAGTCTAACTGAATCAAAGAACCTGAATAATAAGCAGGAGAATTTTTCGCTATCCGCTGGTGAATGTGGATGTGGCCCAGGGCAATATATTGAGCTTCTGGCGGTAAAGTTTGCGGTGAAAGCAGGTATTTATCTCGCGTATAATAAGGCGCTTCTGATTTAGCTAACCTAGCTCCATCAATGCTAAGATGTCCCATGAGGATATTAACAGTATTATCCCGAAAATTGCTGGTTAAATCTTCTAAGAGATCGGCAACAAGTTCTCGGTAACTAGAGCGGCGATCGACATCATCTTTGTGCCAGAAAGCATCAGCATCTAAAAGCCTTTGTTCTGAGGCAAAAGGCATGGCTCCCACACAAAGTTTACCGCTATTTGTATTCAGAATAATTGTACCACCATCTGCCGCGCGGCGGGGTTTTCCCAGAGCACGAACGCCAACATGGGCAAGCAATTGAGCGATACTATCGGTGCGCGAGGCGGAGTCATGATTGCCTGCGATCGCGATCGCAGGAATACCAGCTTCTTGCAATCCGCAGAAAAATTTATAAGCAATGCGTTCAGCATAAGCTGGCGGATTGGGAACGTCGAAAATATCCCCAGCGATCAAAACGGCATCCACTTCTAAGATTGTTGCTTGTTTGAGCAGTTGATCTAAAGCAGAGGCGATTTCCGGGGTGCGGTCAATTCCTCTAAAACGTCGTCCGAGATGCCAGTCGGCGGTATGAATTAGTCGCATAGGGTGAAGGGATTTTTACTTATTTTAATACTTATTGATTTTTTTGTACCGCCTATTACCGGAAAGCCAAGATTAGGGCATGATAATCACAAGGGGTGCTCAAAAATTTTAGAAATTCTGTGTGAGGAGTAACTATGGATACAAAGCCAAGGCTTTTACGTTTTTCGTTTTTTTTACTTGCTGCACCTGCGGTTTGGGCTGGCTTTCACCAGCATTTAACTGTGATGGAAGCGGCTTCGGCGATTGGGTCAAATCAACTTTCTCCTACTGTAATGGAAACAGAGGGGAATGCGATCGCAACTTCTCAAGGGCAGATAATTGCTCAGCAAAAACCCGCAAGTTCAGGACAAGTTAAACAAGGGGAAGTATACAAGCTGATGACCGGCGGCGCGACGCGCACCCGCCAATCATCGGCGGTTCGTGCGAAGACGAATCCGAGAACCGACTTAATCCCCCGCGATATTCTCACAACCGATAGCAATGCCAAAGCTGAAATCTTGTTCAAACAGCAAGATACAATTGTGAGATTGGGAGAATCTACGAGTTTTGTGTTCCCTGAAGGCTTGCGGGAATACCAGCTCAATAACGGTACAATTGTGAGTATGATTCGACCAGGGAAAGGCGGCGGTACGGTGAAAACGCCCCAGGCATCAGTGGTAGCAAGGGGTACGGGGATGTATATCCAGCAGTGTTCGGATCGAAAAGTTGCTTTGTTTGCTATTCTCACAAATAATAATGCCGAGGTTGAACCTACGAGGGTGGTGAATGGGAGAGGCGATCGCGTTTCTTTGCGGGCCGGGCAGTTAGTGAGAGTCGTTGACGGTACAATCCAATCGGTTCAAACTTTTAACTTGCGATCGTTTTACCAAAATAATCCTATGGGTGCAGGTTTAGGGCCGAATCAGGAAAACGTTGTTAATGAGTCACCTACTGATGTTCAGCCGGTGTTCAGAGAGGTTCGCCAAGAAACGATCGCAGCGGTGAATGGCCAATCTGAAGGGAGTTTCGATTTTCCCAATGGCATACCTAATGTTTGCGGGAATGGACAAGCGCCTGTGAGAGGTCTTTGGTAAGGGCAATTTGGGATTAAAAAATCCAGTTGTAGGTTTGGTGAAGCGTCAGCGAAATCCAACTTTTTGTTAACGGTTAACTGTTAACGGTTAACTGTTAACAGCTAATTAAACTGGCTATAGCAATCCTAAATCATTTGTGAATTTCTTACTCCCTCCCCTTAGCAAGGGGAGGGTTGGGGTGGGGTAAAAAATTTACGATTCATTTAGGATTGCTATATTTGCAAATATTGCGATCGCTCTCCTTCAGATTTACATTATTTGTGAGATAATCTTGGAGGCGATCGCACCCCCGCCGCAACAAATCATCTAAATCTAAACTCGATAAACTAATAGTTTGGTCATAGCTACCACTAACTAATATTTTCCCATCAGGACTAAAACCAACGCTTTTAACTTGTGCCTGATGACCAATTAAAGTTTTAATCAGCGTACCGTCTACCGCATTCCACAACTTAATAGTATTATCAGCACTTCCCGAAGCCAAAATCTTTCCATCAGGACTAAAACTAACACTTACTACTGCATTTTGATGTCCCGTTAAAGTCCGAATTTCCTTGCCAGAATCCGCATTCCAAAGTTTAATAGTATTGTCAGCACTTGCAGAAGCTAAAATTTTACTGTTAGGATGCCAAGCTACAGCCTGTACAGCCTGAGAATGTCCCTCTAAAGTTTTAACTAAAGTACCGTCAGAGTTAAACAGTTTCACTGTTTTATCGTTGCTACCAGAAGCTAAAAACTTGCCATCAGAACTGAAAGCTAGACTTGTCACCCCATCGCTATGTTCAGTAATATTTTTTTGCAGTTTTCCCTCGGCAACATTCCAAAGTTTAATCGTCTTATCATCGCTGCCAGAAGCTAAAATCTTACCATTCGGACTAAAAGCTACACTTGTAACACCCTCGCTATGTGCTGCTAAGTTTTTGAGTGGTGTTCCATCTGCTGCATTCCAAAGTTGCACCGTCTTGTCATAACTGCCAGCCGCTAAAATTTTACCATCTGGACTAAAACTAATAGATGAAACCTTATTACTACTATCTAATTTTATAGTATGTAAAATAGTTTTATCCGCAGTACGCCATAATTTTACCTGCCCATCAGCACTAGCTGAAGCAAAAGTTTTACCATCGGGATTGAAACTTACACTCTCAACAAAACCATCATGCCGCAGGGGAATACCACCATCTAAACGCCATATTTTCACAGTTTTATCAGCGCTAGCTGTTGCTAAATTGTTCCCATCGGGACTAAAATTAACACTTGTCACCTGATCGCCGTGTCCCTTAAATTGATTGAGCAAAATTTCGCCTGCGCCGCCTGGTTCTAAACTCCAAACTCTCGCTGTATAGTCATCGCTGCCAGAAGCCAACATCTTACCATTGGCACTAAAGCTAACGCTAATTGCTCCTTTTTCTTGCTCTGCAAAGTTTGCCATAATTTTGCAATCAGGTTGCCAGATTTTTACAGTTTTGTCCAGACTTGCCGTTGCCAACATTTTACCGTCAGGACTAAAGCTGACATCCATAATATAATCAGTATGTCCTTTACAAATCTTGGATTTATTACTATTAATTTTCCATAATCTCAAGGTTTTATCTTCACTTACCGATGCTATATTTTTGCTGTCTGAACTCCAACTGATGCGCGTTACCCTTTCAGCATGACCTGTAAAAGTTTTGATTAAGCTACCGTCTAGGTTCCAAAGTTTTATAGTTTTGTCATCGCTGGCAGTTGCTAACATTTTACCATCGGGACTAAAACTAATGCTGTTTACTTTTTCATTATGTCCGGTGAAAGTTTTAATAGGTTGTAGTGTAGTAGCTATCACCCGTCGGGGATTAAAATCCCCGCCTAATAACTGAAGTCCTCTGAAGAGGACTGAAGAAGAGTTGCTAGTCGGTTTTAACCGACTTTCGCTATTAGCCACGAACTTTAGTTCCTGGCTAATTTCGGGAAGAATTGAAAATCTCTGTATTTGTATTGATTGACTTATAAATCCTCCTGTGATGTCACCATTTGCAATATTCCAAAGCTTAACTATGCCATCCGAACTTGCAGCAGCTAACAGCTTGCCATCGGGACTAAAACTAAGATCGTTTACACTTCTTTCATTGCCTGTTAAAGTTTGGAGAAGACGACCATCGACACTCCAAAGTTTTATAGTTTTGTCAGAACTTGCAGTTGCTATGGTTTTCCCATCTGGACTATATTTTACTGCTTGCACGCGATCGCCATGTCCTTCTAAGCGATTATCTTCCTTCCCATTATCAATAGCTTGCTGTAAACTGCCTACAGTTTCCATAGCCACATTACCGCTGACGTTCATAGCTGTTTTTAATTGCTTACCCGCTTTCATTCCAGCTAAAAGTGCGTCAAGCTGTTGATTAGAAAGTAACTGAGATTCAGACAAAGAAGCTAAAGCATCGATCTGATTTTCTATCGCCCGGTTGCGCTGAATCAAAGCAATAATTGCAGATAAACTGACAACAGTTACAAATGTACTAACAGCAGCAATAACGCGCAAACGATTATTTCGCCTGCGTTGAATGCTACGTTTAATAAATTCTGATTCGTATTGATTGAGCCAGTTATCATCCGATGTTAATACCTGTTCTAGCAAGTCAAGACGTGGATTGTTATTCCAAAGAAACCCAACTTGTTTATTATTAACCCATTCTTTTGCGGCCGGGGTTAGTAAGCGTTGTAACGTCAAAGTTTCCTGTTCCTGATTTTTCCACCGTTGCAACTTATCCCACCCGCGCGCGATCGCATCGTGAGCAGGCTCAACATAAGCCTCGCCGCCAGTTTCCTGTCCTCCAACCAGCAACCGCGCTGCCGAAAAGCGCCGAATTACCTCACTTACTCGCTGATTCTCACTTGAGTTTGTATAAACCAACTCCGATCGCGCTACCCGCCGCCGCGCCAATTCTCCACCTTCAACCGCCACCATCCGCAGCATTACGCGCCTTACTGTGTCGTGATAAGCGCTGTCAAGTTGCACCAGTTGGTCATATTCGGCAGTCGCTCTCTGTGTGAGAGAACCCGCCACACCGCCCAATTGTTTGTAATCGTTCTCACTTAATGCCCGATTGTTGCGCCGACTTTCTAAATACTTTATATAAAGCTCACTTAAGGTAAATGATAGCAGCGGCAAAGCTCCCGGCATCTGCACGACTTCGTTAATCAATTGGTCTGTGAGGCTGGATGGCTCAAAGTATAATACTCTTTCGGAGGCCGGGCCTTCGATCGCTTGGCGCAATTCGTCCTGAGTCATCGGCGGTACGACAAAGCGACCATCTATCCAGTAAGCTTTGAGAGCAGAATCAAGGAATTGAGCCTCAAAATCAAGGCGAACAGCGATCGCAACCCTGAGTGCTTCTGGATGCGCTGCGATCGCGCTTTCAAGTTGCGCCAAAAATAGCGATCGCTCCTCTTCATCAGACATTGTTACCAATTCCTCAAATTGGTCAACCACTAACAGCAACTTTTTCTGAGGATTAGCGCTACTCCAAATAGTAACTAAATCGGCAAATTTACTAAGATTTTGCCGCAATTCTTCAGTTAATTGCTGAATCCGAAGAATATCATTTATCTGCTTTTCATTATCTGTACCTTGGCGGCTAGATATATTTTCATCTATTAACACAACTGCTCTAGCAAGCGAAGTTAAAGGAGATTCCCCTGGTCGTAAAGGCCCGATAACTGTAACAACGGATGAATTGTCAGTTTCTCCCCCACCTTCAGATGTAGTTATTGCCCTGCTTTTAGCTTCTACCGTTGAATTAGCGTTTCGCCAGCGAGGTATTAATCCCGCTTTAACCAAACTAGATTTACCCGTTCCTGACGCGCCTAAAACCACAGTTAAGGGATGTTTTTCGACAAATTTATACAACTTTTTGATTAATTTTTCCCGTCCAAAAAACAGATTGCTGTGTTCTTCATCAAAAGATTCTAAACCGCGATAGGGATTATTTTCTCGATTGAGTTCTGGCGCTGGTGGTAAGTTAAGTTCGTGGCCGGGAACTAAGAAGATAAATTCGCCTTTGTCGTGTTTTGCTAAAGGCCACATTCCGGGGGTTTGGCGATGGCGTTGTTCTGCTGAGTCAGGTTCGACGCGATCGCGCACGTATAAAAAAAGTTCAGTAGCAGTGATGACCCCATCACCGCTAGGTTGACCGTCTTTCGGCGGCGGGAACAAGTCGGCGCGGCCTCTGAGTCCCTCAAATAAAGCTTCTGCGAAGGGGGAATGGTTGCCGCTGATGCCGCGATCGTCTTTTAGGGATAAGCTGTCTAAGGCTTTTTGGTCGTGGGATGCGGAGGTGATCGCAACCCATGCGGGGTCTTTGATGAAGCGATCGTATCGTTCTTGGTGGATGACTTCCGGGTAGGCGAGGAGATCGCGGGTGGCGGCCCAGCGGAAGGCCCCAGCGAAGCAACAGTCAAGGATGGCGAGGAGGTGGCGACAGGGGAGGGATGCGATCGCATCGTGTACCTGCTGCATCGGCACAAAAGTGCTGCTATCACCGGGTTGTGCGTCTTGCGGGATGACGTATCCTGCCGGGCCGTCGTCGTTATCAAGGGCGATGCCGTGTCCGGCAAAGTAGAATAGAATGCGATCGTTTTCTCCTACTTCTTTGGGTAGGGCTTCTAATAGTAAAATTTGTAGTTTTTCGCGGGTAACTTCTGTATCTAATAATAATTTTACATCATAATTATGATCTTCTTTAAGGATGCGAGCGAGTTCTTTGGCATCGTTAGTAGCAGTTCTCAGGGGAGAAATGCCATTTTGGTAATCGTTGATGCCGAGGACGATGGCGAGAGAGCGTTTAAATTCCATTAGTTTTATTTGTGTAGGAATGCTAATTCTTACCTTTGTTCAATAGTTATTTTTTGTTTTGGAAAAGACGCGATCGCTCTCCCTACATAGATGATGATAACAACAATAATCTACAGCCGTGTCAACGCCCAGCTCTTAGACCAGCCCGGGAACCAGAATTCGCCCCAGAGAATTTCCATAACCCAATTAGACCAGCTCGTCCAGCTCCTGCCCCTGTCCCCGCCCCTGCTCCATCTCCATCTCCGTTCCATATTCCTATTCCCACTATTCCTCCACTTCGCCTACCTGATTTTCGTTGGCCTGATTTTAATCCTTGGAAATGGAATTCCTAGAAATACAGCAGATTCCAGGTAAATAGGGTACGCTAAGGTAAGTAGTTTAATTAGTGTAGTGAAAGCTTACTCAATCGACTGTCATCTATAAACCTACAATCTGCTGTAACTCCTTTGTTGTCAAATTTTATTAGGAAACTACTCATATGCACACTCTCACTGAAGATGAATTTAATTTAGAAGCAGAGCCTTTCCTTCGGAAAATTTTTGTTCACGACAATCCGTTTAAGGAACCTTTTTCATCGCAGGTGATAGGACGTACAATTATCTATCCTTGTGAAGATGAAAATGATTCTCTACTGATTGAAGCACTGATTAGCGCAGCACTAAATTCAGGTGATACTGGCTGCTATATCTCACTACTACCTACAGGATACCCAGGGGATAGACCCGCTCACTGTTATATCCCATTATCAGAGTTTCTTGAGGGGTACTCTGGAACAGAAGAAGATAGGCTAATTGGACCGAGGTTGGGTATTAATCCTTATACTTTAGACAGTGTTATCTATTCAGCCCAAGGTAAGTGGGGACTGATGAAATCACATGAACGTTTTGGATTACTGGGTGGGTCTCCAGAGTTTATCGAAGAGATTAGAGGAGCCGTCCCGGATTTAGACAAGCAGGTGTATGGTTTTTTTAAGCGTTTGCGAGACCTTCTGTTGGCTTGTAGTTTGAATCCTCCCGATATCACTCGAAATAAATGGTTGCCAACGTTATTAACCCATGTTTATGGTTCTGAAATTGCTGAAAAGTTGTTGGAGGAGGAGACTAGATTAATAGAAAGAATGTGATTGAATAAACTCATAAAAGCTTACCACATTTATAAAGCCTAAAGGCGTTAATATATAAGGCTATAGCATTTGCGAATATTCAAATTAATACGCTTATTGAGCAACGCCTAGCTACATTTAAACCAGACATCAAAATCAATACCGATACGATTCAACCATTCTCTCATTTGATTTTCACCTAAAGTATTGAGAATTAAACGATCTGTTTTATTGATAAATTGTGCAACATTTTCAGTTTTGTGAAGTTGAATTTTCATCACTTTTTCTAGGCTAATTTGATCTTGTTTTTCTAGATAGTTGCCAAAATCATAAATAGGAACTTTGGGATATACATTTTTATGTTAAGCTGACAAATCACTGTGGTTTAACTGATACAGGCCTGCATCGGGATGCTTCCCGATGCGGCAAATAGACTGCTAGCAGGTAGGAGCTCCAAAACCCAAAATTCAAAAAATTTGACTACTCTTATTCTCCAACTTCGGCGCTTCAGGAACAGGCCGCATTAATAGCATGACATTCATCAGCGCGATCGCACTCAGCAACCCCACAATTACAGCAAAACCCCCAATCAACCAGTGACGCTCAACAGTTATAGTGACTAAATCCGGGGTTTTCTGACTAACATTGCCAGCAGGCGCAGGCGCAGATACCGCTACAGGTGCAACATTTGCTTTAGCAGGGGGAGTAGCAACAGGCGGCGCTTGCACAAGTGCAACCTCAGTCACAGCAGGAGTCGCAACTGGCGGCGCTTCCACAGGTGCAACATCCGATCGCGCTTCCACAGCAACAGGCCCAGAAGACACTAAAAGAGGCATTTCAGGAGCATTAGAAAGCGCGATCGCTAATGCCTCCAACCCTTCAGCAATGCTCAAATAACTGAAATGATCGCAGCCAACCTCCGAAATCTGCGGCTTTCTCCCCAAACCCAACTGCGTCATCGATGCCACACTCACCGTGATATCATTTGGCTGGCCGAACATCGCCATATTGCCAGTCATTCCCCCCGCCTTCTGCATCATGCGCTCGAAGGTACTTGCCTGGCCGTTCCTCTGGGCCAGCGCCGCCGGCTGGATGGACTGATTACCAGCTAACACTGTATAAGGAATTTGTGGATCGGGACTCGCCGCCAGCTTCTTCAGAAACTCCGATCCGGGCTGCATTTGCTCTAGAGACACGCTTGCAGCTTCCACTGCCCCCTTTAGTAGCAAATCGCTGAGCCACTTGACAGGAGGCGCGATCGCAGTCACCCCATTGATCGCACTTAGTAACGCTGTTTTCGCCAAACTCTGCACTGTCGCCCAGGGAGAACCGCCATTCGGCGGCCCCAATAGCACTAAGTGCTGCACAACTCGATTCCCTTGTTCTTGTTCAATGAACCACCGCGCCACTAAGCCGCCCATTCCTTGAGCTACAATGTGCAGCACTTTGCCATGATTCGCGCCCAGTCCAGCCAACTCCAAGCGGTGCTTTAACGATCGCGCATTCTCCTCAATCGGAGTGTTTATACTTTCATAATCAAAAGTGAGAACAAGGTCATAAAGCTCGCTGAGAGGGCGATGCTCACCGTTCGTTTGCACCGATACTTGCCCGATCCCAGGAACCATTTTTTGAGTATCTCCGAGAATGCTGTGGGTGAAGAGCAGAATTCGCTGCGCCTTCGCTACCCATTCTCTCACTTCGTGAATGTCTTTCTCATAAGATACTTTATCGTTTGTGAGGAGGTCGGCGATCGCTAAAATCGGATATTCGTAATCGTAGCCTAATTTTTGCAGGGCGACTTTCTGGAAAAAGATGCGGACAGAACCGCCGAGACTCCGACTTCCCGATGATACCGGATCGGGCAACCGATCTAACTTTATCTCTGTTTGGCCGCGATCGCCTCTTTTCCCCAACCCCGCCGGCACGAAAAATTCGCCATCATAGCCAATCCCAATCAGCGCCTCATTTTCAGCTAGCGGCGCATCAATTATCAATTCTAACGGCTGTTCCGGCGTTACGGCCGCCGCATCTTCCACATTGCTGAGTTCTAACGCACTCAGTCCGGGGTCAGTGCCGCGACTGGCAGTAAATTGGAAAGACTGGATGAACTCTGGATTATCCCGCAAAATTGGCGGCAAAATCATATTACCTACATCGCGCGTCGCTTGGGGAATCGTCGTTAAACGCGCATTTGCCTTTAAACTAGGATGCGATCGCATTTCTACACCCGCACCCAAGGAAACCGCTTCTCCCGTTTGGGGTATCGGTGTCGTTTCCTGCGGTCGCACTGTGGTAAAGGTAATCTGAGATGTCACCCAATCATCCCATACTTCATCCTTCTCTGGTTGCGATAAAAGATCGCGAGTTTGTACGCGGTTCATCAAGCGATTAAGAACGCTTTTTCCTCCCTTTCCCGCAATCTTAACTGCACGAGTTCGAGGCGCATCTAACCTTTCTTGTTCCAGCAATGTTGCGTCAAATTCTGCTGTACTGACAATCAATTTTAGGACATCTTTAAACTCAGTAACTCCCTGTTCCCAGAGTTCTTTAGGAACTGTGGCATAAATCGGATTTCCCCCTAAAACAAAGACGCATTCTC
Source organism: Kamptonema animale CS-326 (assembly GCF_028330895.1). Classification (NCBI taxonomy): domain Bacteria; kingdom Bacillati; phylum Cyanobacteriota; class Cyanophyceae; order Oscillatoriales; family Microcoleaceae; genus Kamptonema; species Kamptonema animale. The sequence continues at coordinate 17,066 of NZ_JAQMUA010000178.1, forward strand.
CAGGTTGTAACCAAACACCGCCAGAGGCAAAAAAGCCAGTTAAAATCGCGTAAGTTTCTGTTAAATCTAATAAGGCACAGTAAAGCGGTTCGTCGCTACGATTGATTAATTTTATCCTAATAGTTGGCTGCTGCCATTTGCCATTTTCATACTTATATTCTAAACGAATTTGTTGCGCCTCAATTTCAACTTCCCCCTGATAGATTTTTACTTCTACGGCATCGGGGTCAATGCGGCTGGAGGCGGGACTAGAAAGTTCAGCGATATTCGTCCAACGGGCGATGTGTTCCAAACGCGCGATCGCTAAATTAGCATTACCTTGGTTATAACCTGAAATTTGAGCGACTAAAGGGCGATCGTCCGTTGGCCGAGCAATGATATACTCGCCATTACGAGCAATCAACCGAAATTCAGCTTGAATTGCTGTTTCTACTTCCCCAACATACATCGAAGCTTGACCTTCTGGCCCCGCTTGTTGTAACGCTTCTCTTGCTAGTTTTACGCCTGCTTCTTCTCCTTCAATGCAAACACCTAAAGGCGGCATCGGTAGGCTAGTAACAACTGCCTTGAAAGTTTTTTCTACATCCAGTGAGTTATCTACAGTTGTACAGGAAATCTTGCTGACTTGGGGCAGAACTTCGGTAACATCTGCTTCTGCAAAGGAGTTAGAAATTTGCCGCAAATCTTCGGGATTGCTATCCATTGCAAACAAAGCTAACCGCGTCGTTTCTTCCCCTGCTACTGGCGCGATACCGTGTACTGCGCCGCCGTCAATTATCCAGCCATACTCTTGATGATAACTCACAGTAAAATAAGGAGTGCGTTTTGCGATCGCACCGCCTAAAAACGGCTGGTCTAAATCTTCTAAATTTGTCGCTTCCAACTGCGGCGACTGAGACGCAACTTTGCTGCGGACTAAAGCATTAGTGCGTTTGAATACATCGCGGTAAGTTAAACTACCATTAGCACGTTGCAAAGTATCCAATAGAAAATAGCAAAATGCACCTCGATGTTGTCCAGTACCGTAATATTCCTTCGCTTCTTCGCAGTCGCGGCAAGCTGCTAATAAAACATGGCGACCGCGTGGTATCATCCAGCCAGTAGGATTCTGTTCGGGACTGCGAGATGTTGATACTAGATTACTAATTTCTTCTGAGTCTAATATAAAACTTTCAATCGGGCGCGATCGCCTATTTGCAGGTGTTCGCCTTACCCCAGTTTCCTGCAATTCCAAATTCCGAGTACCAGAACCGGAATGGCAACAATCCATAATAATTGTAATGTGCGGGTCTTTTTTGGCAACCTCAGATATCAGTTTTGCTAATTCTTTATCGGCCAAATCCCAGCCACCTTCTTGACGGGAATCCCAACAAACTAAAGATTCGTGGAGGCGGTTAGGTTCTAAGTGCCAAAATTCCGGCGGTGCTGGTTCTTGGGAGCCGTGTCCGCTGTAATAAAATAGTACAATATCGTTGCGATTAGCTTGGCTGAGATGTGTTCGGAAACCGTCGATGATGGCTTGTCGGGTAGCTTGTTGATTTTTGAGGGTGAGGAGGTGGAGTTGGTAGTCCTCGTCAGAGGTGACGCGCGATTGAAGATACTCTTCAAAGGCCGTAATATCGTTAACACAACCTCTCAAAGGTGCGACAGGGGGGAGATATTGGTCAATCCCAACTAGCAGCGCGTAAATGTTGCGAGTCATAGAAAAATTTTAGCGGTAATTGGTAATAAAGCAATTTGCAAGAGCCATAAGCCTCTTGCTGATACCGACACCCTAGTTTCCAATATTTTATACCGACGATAGAACTTACGCAAAAATATTTGTAACGTCACCTTCCTGGCGGTTAAGGATACCACCTTGAAGGCGGCGTTACGAAGCCGATAGTTTCGGTGAAACCAGGTGAAATTCAACATCATAATTCAATACGGTTCAGTTAAGGCTTAAATAGTGGTAAATTAGGTATGGTGTCCAAAAATGGAGAGCAAGTAAGGTGCATCTCAAAGAATTTTCATTAGTATCTCCCAAAATCCCAAGTACGGAGATATTCAAGGCCATAGAGA
>NZ_JAQMUA010000179.1:0-3127 GCF_028330895.1 Kamptonema animale CS-326
CCCCCGCTCCTTGCGGCTGAGCTTTCAAGGCTGAAGGTAACAATCCTAACAGCGTCATTTCTAACCATAAACGCGGCTGAGTAGTATTCTTAATTTGCACTTCACTACTTTGTAAGTGCTTCTGACTAGCTAAAATCATCTCAACGTCCCAACCCTTAGAAAACTCACAAAGTTTTTCCCAAGTTTGCTGAGTCAAAGCTACTAAATTGTAACGTTTAGGGGCAGTTTTAGCTATTAAAAAATCCCGGTAAAAACCCGCAAGATTCTGAAGCACTAACAGCGGTTCTCGACCGCGATCCATTAAGTGACGCACGCAGTCTATAACTGTTTCAGTTGTATCTGATGCAATTGCTTCTAACAGTGCCATCAGATCGTTTTCAGGCACAGCACCGACTAAATCCCAGACTTTTTCGACTGTGACTTCCCCTGCAAGTAGGCTCAATTGATCGAGTAAGCTTTCCGCATCTCTGAGTCCGCCTTGGGCGATTTGAGCTACCATTTGGACGGCATCAGCAGCAATATTAATGTTTTCTTTCTGGGCAATTTCTCGCAGATGATTTGTCATTGCCACTACGGGAATTCTGCGGAAATCAAATCTTTGACAACGGGAGATAATAGTTGGTAATACTCTTTGAGCGTCAGTTGTTGCTAAGACAAATACTACGCGATCGGGTGGTTCTTCTAATGTTTTTAATAGAGAGTTGAATGCTGATACGCTGAGCATATGGCACTCATCAATAACATAAACTTTATAGCGACATTGTACAGGTGCAAATTGTGCTCTTTCTATTAAATCCCGAATGCTATCTACGCCCGTATTACTAGCAGCATCAATTTCGATCACGTCCAAAGTTCTACCTTCAACAATTCCTTGACAAACATCGCATTTTCCGCAAGGCGTTGCTGTGGGGACATTGCCGGCAAGACAATTGAGAGATTTGGCTAAAATCCGGGCGCTGGAGGTTTTACCCGTCCCTCTGGGCCCCGTAAACAAATAAGCTGGGGCGATGCGGTCTTGGCGGATGGCGTTGCTTAGGGTTTGTGCGATCGCTTCTTGACCAACGAGATCGGCGAAGGTCTGAGGGCGATATTTGTGGTGTAGGGGTTCGTAAGTCACAACGCAGTAAAAATGCTCAATTAGAAATTAAAAATCAAAATTAAAATTGTTCTCAAATTTAAGCTATACTAATGTTTTACTATAAACTATGATAATGAGAATGACAAGTTTTTTCACCGTTTGAATTATAATAGATTATAGATTTTTTACCATTCCTGTCATCGGGTGCAGCTACGGGACAGAATAGGCCGGAAGTTTTCTGGCAGTTGAAGATCGAGTATGGATTACTGGGTGTGACTGCTTCCAGTTGTAGAAAAATGTCAATTTTGGTAGCAGTAGCACCGCAAGCCGTAATCAGGGGAATTCTAGAAATACAGTGTCAAATTCTACCCTTTACAGCCTATGTCAACCCAAATCATCCTTGTAGAACCAAGGTTGGCAGCAGCCTCTCCTAAGCCGATTCCGGTTAAATCAGGGAAGTTTCCTTCAGAGCAAATCTGGATGGGAGCATCAGGGTTACTGTTTTTACTGCTCGTAGCTTTAGCAGTGCTTGCCAAAATGAAAATAGACGACTTGATCAAGAAGCTCAAGTTTGAGGAATTTAGAAATCGTGAGATACAGAAAAAATACAAAATGGCTCTCGAAACAGTCGGAAAAATGGAAAAAAATCCCGACTTAATCCACTCGCGAGATTTTAACTTAGATTACTTAAGAATGCGGATGGCAGAAGAGGTTTTCCATTTTGGCATTGTTAATCAAATTAAGGTGAAAGTAAAAGATAAAATTAGCGTTGCTCTGCGTCCAACTCAAGGCTCGGCAGGAGAGAAAGTCGGGAATGCTGGCGCGGGTAGGCAAGTAGATTCTCAGTTTGATGTGGAATATGAGACGGGTGAACCGAGGGGGGAAGTAAAAAAACGAGTGCTTTTCCGCATTCAAATTAAACTGATGAAGTTACCGACTCAAGCAACTTCTCAAACGATTAATCAAATTATTGACTGTCTGGAAACTTATCTGAGCCCATCAGACGATCACGACAATTGGCAACCCACAATTCAAGGTCGGATTGTCCATATTGAATGGGATCAAAAGGCAAAGCCTACCCCGCTGCTGGTATTGGAACAATCAAATGAAGGAGTAAATGTTACTTTTCGGACTACGAGAACGCCTGGGGGCAGGATTAACGAGGTGGAAGAAAAGCAGTTATCTGCGGCTAAGGGAGGAGCTAAGGGAGGAACCAAGGGAGGAGCTAAGGGGGGAGCTAAGGGTGCTGCCAAAGCTGGTAATAAGCGCCCAGGCGGTAGGAAATGAGTTTTTTTATCTGCTGATAGGGGTTGTTGTGAGGGCCGCAGTTTGCAGGCGGCCATCTTCCATGTGGATAATGCGATCGGCAACATCTAAAATTCGATTGTCGTGGGTAACGAGCAAGATAGTAGATTGTTGTTCTTTGGCTAAACGTTGCATAATTTCTACTACATCTCTACCTGATTTACTGTCTAAAGCTGCTGTCGGTTCGTCTGCTAATACTAATTTGGGGTGACTTACTAAAGCTCGCGCGATCGCAACTCTCTGTTTTTGTCCCCCGGAAAGATTGTCGGGATAATAATCGATTCTATCTCCTAACCCTACATCCTCAAGCATTTTTACAACTCTAGCATTGACTTCCTGGTTAGAAATATAGTCGTGTAGCTCCATCGACATTTGTACATTTTGCCGCGCTGTTAAGCATTTGAGCAAGTTGTGAGCTTGGAAAATATAGCCAATATTACGTCGAATTTTTATTAACTCGTTTTTCTTTCCTCCCCGCACTTCTTGACCAATTATTTTCAGGCTGCCTTCTTGCACTGAACGCAAAGCTCCAATCAAAGTTAATAGAGTTGTTTTCCCAGAGCCAGAGGGCCCTGTCATAATCACAATTTCTCCAGGGTAAATCTCCAAGTTGATTTCAAATAATGTCTGTTTTTGGACTCCTCCTTCCCCAAAGTAATGATTGAGATTTTGAATGGCGACCACAGGTAAATCATTCATGGCTAATGGCTAATTGCTAATGGCTAATTGCTAATGGCTAATGGC
>NZ_JAQMUA010000180.1:0-4106 GCF_028330895.1 Kamptonema animale CS-326
AGCAATTAGCAATTAGCAATTAGCAATTAGCAATTAGCAATTAGCGATTAGCCATTACCAATTACCAATTACCAATTACCAATTACCAATTACCAATTAATAATGTTATAATTGATAATTAGGGAAAAACAATTAAAATTTCCGATCGTTCTTAATAAGAGCTAGGAGTTTTCGTGATGCAGTTACGGTTGAAAACTAGAAAAGTAAATGAGGAACCAAAGCCGCATAATGAGTCGCGGGTACGGGAACACTTATCAAACGAGCGTACTTATTTAGCTTGGATGCGGACTGCGATCGCGCTAATGGCCTTTGCGGTGGTCATCATCCGTCTGCGAGCTTTTCATCCACCTCTGGTTCCCAGTATTGGGGTTGGCTGGAAGTTAAGCATAATTCTTTCTCTGGTTGCTTTGGGGACGGTGTTGTTGTCAACTCAACACTATTTTGCTGTCCGCCAGGACATCGATCGGGATGTCCATGAACCAGGCGATCGCTGGGTTATTCTTTTAAGTCTCACTGTCACGCTTTTAGGAACAGGGATTATATATTTGGTATTGTTTCAATAAGATTTAATTCCTCACATACTTTTTAAGTAATTAGCCCCTAACTCTGATTATTTCTAAGTATAGTCTGAATTTCTGGAGATGTCTATTATGTCTATTGTAAAAATTCGGCTATTCTTTGAAGATATGCAGTGCCAGCAATTTTAGCCGTATTTGTGTGATCGGCATTAGGTACAATATATAATTCTTTGGGTTCGCGAGCTGCCTCAAACAATTTTTTGCTCATCTCAACAGGAACCACAGTATCAGCAGTACCGTGAATAAACAGCACGGGCATTTTTAGTTTGGAGACTTTGGCGATCGAGTCAAACCGCTGCGTCAGTATCAAATCTATAGGGAACATCCAAAAAGAACGCTTATAGTCCACCATCTCCCGTGTTGAAGTAAACGAACTTTCGACAATCAACCCGGCTGCTTCTGGGTGATGTACAGCTAAATCAATGGCGATCGCACCACCTAAAGAATGACCATAAATAAAAATTTGACTGGGATCGATCTTCCGTTCTTTGACTAAATAATCCCAAGCAGTTTTAGCATCTTGATAAACCTGGGATTCATTGGGAAAATTGCCAGTACTCCGACCGTAACCCCGGTAATCAATCAACAATACTGACAAACCCAACTCGTGAAACCGATTAGCGTGTTCGAGATTAGCTCCTATATTCGAGCCATTGCCATGTAAATATAATACTACTTGCTGTTGTTGCTCTGGAATTGATTTCGCCCTTGGCATCCACCAACCATGAATACGTTCCACCTGTCCAGTTTTAGTCATTATCGGCAACCAGACATCTTCATAGGCCAAGTTAAAAAAATCAGGAGTAATATCGATCGCCTGTATCGGGAAAAATAGAAGCTTAGTCTGGTTTGTGAATAGGAATATACAGATAGCAAAGTAGCCCAGGGCGCAGACTGCTCCAACAACTGTCAGCAACTTATATAAAAAAGACATGAGTACCTACAAAATAGCGGTTCGCTCGAATATTACTAACATTGTACAAACTGCAATTGCTATAGGGAGGGGCGTACTGAGATTGCTAAAGTCTGGTAGATCTGGGGCGATCGCAGTAGAGTGGGTGGCTGAGCGTTGTACAATTCGATCGGACTTAGAGGCCGAACAATTGGCTCGTCAGCAAGCACAATTATGTCTACTGCAACGATCGCGATCGAGATCCCTTTTTTGGCAGATGAGATCGATAGCCCTCTCCAGAAATTAAGTTTCCGACCAAACAGGATCGGGCTTTCAGATGCTTTTTCCCAGAGGTCTAATCGTCAAACTGCAAGAGACTGCTATAGCGCAAGGATAATTTAGCTGAACCTGAAAGACTTACAGCGTTGCTGGCTAAACAATCTTGCCTAATTCGCATCAATTAATTTTTCTATCTTACTGTCTGGATTAAGGAAATAGACCCGATGAATTCTGAGATCTTACCTGGTTTAAGTTTCCCCCTCGGCGCTACAGTCATCTCCGAAGGCGTTAACTTCTGCATTTACTCCAAAAACGCTACAGCTTTAGAACTGCTGCTTTTTAATTCCCCTGACGCACCCGAACCCGATCGCGTTATTAAACTTGACCCTAAAGAAAATAGAACTCACTACTACTGGCACGTTTTTGTCGCCGATATTGGCGCAGGGCAAATTTACGCTTACCGCGCCTACGGCCCCTTTATCCCAGAAAGAGGACTGCGCTTCGATGGCGAAAAAGTGCTGCTCGACCCCTATGCTCTCGCCGTAGTAGGATGGGAAAATTATAGTCGCTCAGCAGCCTGTCTTCCCGGAGACAATTGTTCAACCGCCTTGAGAGGCGTAGTTGTCGATCCGAGCACCTACGATTGGGAAGGGGATATCCCACAACGCCGCCCCTATTCTCAGACTCTAATTTACGAACTGCACGTCGGCGGTTTCACGCGCAACCCTAACTCTGGGGTGTCCCCAGAAAAACGCGGTACCTATGCCGGCCTAATCGAAAAAATTCCTTACCTGCAAGAATTGGGGATCACCGCAGTCGAATTGCTACCTGTCCACGAATTTGATGAACAAGACGTGCGGCCAGGACTTAAAAATTACTGGGGTTATAGTACGATCGCATTTTTCGCTCCCCATCGCGCCTATAGTTACCGCCGCGATCCCATCGGGCCCGTAGACGAATTTCGCGATATGGTTAAGGCCCTACACAAAGCTGGAATTGAAGTCATCCTCGATGTCGTATTTAACCACACGGCTGAGGGTAGCGAAGACGGGCCGACACTTTCCTTTAAGGGATTAGAGAATGCGGCTTATTACATTCTGGAGGAGGATCAATCTAAATACAGCAACTACAGCGGTTGCGGTAATACCTTGAAAGGTAATCACGATATTGTCGGGCGGATGATTATTGATAGCCTGGAATACTGGGTTTCCGAGATGCACATAGACGGGTTTCGCTTCGATTTAGCCTCCGTACTTTCTCGCAGCCAATCAGGTCATCCTCTCACAGATCCACCGATTTTGTGGGCGATCGAATCCAACCCAATTTTGGTAAACGCCAAGGTAATTGCAGAAGCTTGGGATGCAGCGGGACTTTATCAAGTCGGTTCCTTTATTGGCGATCGCTTTGCGGAATGGAATGGCCCTTACCGAGACGAAGTGCGGCGTTTCGTTAAAGGAGATCCAGGAACCCTAGTCAGACTAGCAGCCCGGATTATGGGCAGTCCCGATATTTACCCCCAACTTGACCGCGAACCAAATCGTAGCATCAACTTTATCACCTGCCACGATGGTTTTACCCTCAACGATCTAGTTTGCTACAACGAAAAACACAACGAAGCAAATAACGAAGATAGCCGCGATGGAGCTAATGATAATTTTAGCTGGAATTGCGGTGTAGAAGGAGAAACAGACGACCCTGCCATTGAAGCTTTGCGCTTACGGCAAATCAAAAATTTCTTCACAATTATTCTGACTTCTCAAGGTACACCCATGCTACTGATGGGGGACGAAGTGCGGCGATCGCAGGGGGGAAATAATAATAGTTACTGTCAGGACAACGCCTTGAGTTGGTTTAACTGGAATGGTGTAGAAGAACACTCAGGTTTAGTGCGCTTTGTCAAAGGGCTAATCAAGTTTTCTCAGTCCCTAGAGATTTTCTGCCAAGAACAAATATTAACTGTTACCTTTGGCAGTCAAGAACCCCATATTATTTGGCACGGAGTGCGTTTAGGACAGCCAGATTGGAGTATTAACTCCCACGCTTTAGCTTTTACTCTCCGACATCCTAAAGCTGGTGAAAACCTGCACATTATACTCAATGCCTTCTGGGAACCCCTAGCATTTGAATTGCCGCCACTAGGAACAGAGGAATCTTGGCATCGCATTGTCGATACTGCATTAGCCAGTCCTGATGATTTTTCTCCTCTAGAAGTCGCGCCGTCTGTTACGGGAAAAGCTTATCAGACAGAGGCGCGATCTGCTGTAGTCCTGATGGCGCGATCGAACTTTCATTGAAGTGTTGGTAATTGGTAATTGGTAATTGGTAATAAACGTAAGGTGGGCGCTCGCCGCAAAAAT
>NZ_JAQMUA010000181.1:0-7810 GCF_028330895.1 Kamptonema animale CS-326
GGAGGATGGGGAGGATGGGGAGGATGGGGAGGATGGGGGAGATGGGGGAGATGGGGAGGATGGGGAGATGAGGGAGATGAGCGAGATGAGGGAAATAGGTAATTAGCCATTACCCATTACCAATTACCAATTACCCATTACCCATTAACACAATTGAGCGCAAATTATAACTTTTTATTAATTAATTGAGGGGTATTACCCCTTAAGGGTGTATGCTAGTAAGCATAGTAGATGCACCCTGACGAGCGCCCGCAATTTGGGCGTTTTTTATTTTCAACCTGGAGATTGGTTGAGGGCCCACTTCCACCACTGAGTTAGGGATCTCACAGCGCCCAAACTCTGCATCCCTGGAGCTCGCGCCGCCGCTAAACTCTCAATAGAGCGCAGGGCAGCATATTGCAAACCCAGGAAACTATCTACAGGTGCGTAGGGGCCACCTAGAGTAATTGCCCCTGCGGCATACATTCGGCCCCCTCGATCGCCCCAGCTTCCCTTAGAAGGAGGGGCATTTGATGTTTTCCCCTGATTAACGGGAGTCAGAGGCGATCGCATTTCCCGTAATTCAAAATCATTACTAATACTCAAACGTCCCAAATGATTGAGAGGGAGGTTATATTGATTGACTAAATCTTCCAGCAGCGGGCTCGTCTTGACTTTAGCATCCAAACCAGTCGCATCAATAATAAAATCCGCCGCTAACTGTAGTTGCCCCTTTAACCCCTTCTCCTGAATATAAGTCACCGTTCGGTTTTGAGCATCCCGTTCGACTCGTTCCACTTCCCCAAAAGTAATTTGATACCATCCTTGACTGAGGCCTTCTCGGACTATACGCCGCCAATCGCTGCGATTAGCAGTAGTAGTACCACCCCAATCCGTCAGAAGTTCTGGGCGATTCTCAATAGCAGCATTCTCCAGAATTACCCGCAAGTCCCCGCCCCAGCAAGCTTTTGGCCAGTTAAAAGGCTGAAATTCACAGTGATTTTCTACTTTACGCCTGGCGCGACCGAATTTATTACCTTGCGGTCTAGGCGATCGCATCAAATGCAATACTTGAATATTCTGATTTCTCGCCCTAGCTTCATAAAGCCGCTGTACCACCCGCGAAGCCACAATTCCCCGACCTCTAATCAATACTGTGCCACCATTACGTTCTAAATATTCATAGACAAAATCGTGACTTTCATAGGCATTAACAACTGACTTGAAATCGCGGGTTTGTTCGCGATAAGCTTGCAAATCTGGGAGGAACTGAATCGCTGGATAGCCCGTAGCTAAATGAACATATTTAGCTATAACAAAAGCGTGAGAGCGTTGGCTAGCACTAGAACAAGAATAAGCGATCGCATATCTACCATCATCGGTTTTACGAATGCTCAGCACTCGTCCATAGCGATAGATTTCTTTCCAGCCAATTCTATCAATTTCCCGGTCAATGGAATCAAAAACATTGCCCGATTTAGGCGTGTAAGTTTCAGCAAAAGCTGGTTCTGCAAACACTTGCCACATTAACTTCAACGACTTGCCCAAATGTCCATCTAGCATTTCCCGCCAAGCTTCTCGCACTGCGTAGGGAGGCCAACCCCAAATATTATCGGGACAGGAATCAGAATTGGAACGTAATCTTTCGTGGGGTGGAATTTGAGAATTGAGACAGAGGCGTTGATAGCGAGCGTAGGGTTTATCTTCCATCCCTAAAGCCAAAATTTGAGAAGTTTTTACTCCACAAATTCTTAGTAAATTTACCCAAAAGAAGCTACCCAATCCTCCCCCAATTGCAGCATAATCAATTTCACTAACTGGTAAGCCAGTAGCATAGATTGATTGTGCTGTCAAAACAGCAGATTGCAAAAATATAGGCGGCGGAAAGCCACTTCCTCTAGATCCGCTGGGTGAAGGTGGAGACAGAGGTAGTTGGGGAAACCAATTGGGGTCGGGTAAATTTGTAGTGGGGTTGAAAAAAATCTGGGAATTTCTAGTAGGTAAACTATGACTAGGGGCGAAGTAAATAACAATTGAATAGGGGCCAATTTGGAGAGTATCGCCATTAGCTAAAACGCTGCGATGTTGGCGGATACCATTGACCAAAGTACCGTTGCGGCTGCCTGTATCCGTTATAACAATACTGCCGTTTTCTAAAGCGATCACGGCGTGGAAGCGAGAGACTTGACTGCTGTTGAGGGCAATTCTAGAAACGCGATCGCCATTAATTGTCGCCGGCATACTCTCAAAGATTCGCCCTATAGCAATTGGTAGTTCCAGCAAGGGCTCGCGGCGATCGCCTAAGCTTGTGTCTTCCCAACTGAGTTGAAGGCGCAAGGGTTGAGGATTCATAATTTAGAAGGCAGGAGGCAGAAGAAGGAAGAAGGAAGAAGGAAGAAGGAAGAAGGAAGAAAAATTTAGTTATCTAGGAGAGAAGGAAGAACGCTTATACAGCAAACTTTTTAGCCATCGTTATCTTATGTTTAATTACATGGATTTACTTATTTTCGTCAAAAAACCCGGTTTCTTTGGTTGGGTGCGTAAGTCCTATTCCTCTCTTCCCCTTCTTCCTTCGGCTATATTACTGCGAACCGGAGGGCGGTAACACTACACTTACCGCTGCTGCTAAAGAAGTACCACACCAAGGACAACCAATATCTAACTGGGAGTAGGGAGAAATGTGCAGACACTTGGGACACTTCAAACCGTATTCTGTGGGCCCCGTTGCCGACGGGTACTGGGCTAAATTTGTTGGTGGAGGTAGTAAAACCGTCGGGGGAACCCCACTCGTACCAAGAAAAATCGAAACCACCTTTACTTCCACTTGTCCCAAATAGATGTAAGTGCCAGAATTTAAAACTGCCTCTCCCTGATTTAATATTTTTCCATCAACTAGCGGTGGGTTACTATCCCGCAAATTCCGCAGATAGAACATATTTGTCTGGTCATTAAAAAATAGTTCAACGTGGAGCCCAGATACAGTCGGGTGAGATACAACTAAATCACACCGCGTGCGATCGCGCCCTATCCGCACAGTACCCGGATTTTTGCTCGCCTGTTTCCCTTGAATTGTGTGGGTTACGAGTTGACCTGCTTCTGTCCACTCTAAAGTTATCGAACACATAATAGCTAACCCTTACATTATTCGCTGTCCAAGTCTAATATTTTGTACCGGAACCGCCAAGGTCACGCTTGACGTTCTTAATTGCTGAAACCATTGCTGGGAATTGTATTTCCCTTCTACCCTTATTGATAACTAAATCTCTTCTAAACAATGAATTTTTCCGACTCTTGTTGATAACTAAATTCTGCCTTCTAGGATGAAGCCAAACAAAAAGCCCCACCTTGGGGGCTTTTGTTGTCCTATCCACTTAAATCGATTGGACGGGGGCGATATGCAAGTTTACTGCTTTTAGTTTACACACTTTCGCTCTTACGGCTTTTGCGACCGCCTTCGCGGCCAATTTCTGCCATGTGTTCACGATTTCGGCTAACTGCTTCCCCACCTTTTTGGCCAGCTTGTCTAGCTTCTTCAGGGGTGAATTCGTGGGCAGTTCCTTTTGCGTGGGCTGCTTTTCCGCCTTTACTAGCAATTTCGCGCTGTTTTTCTGCATCCATAGAGGCGAATCCGCGCTTGCTTTTCTCTGCCATGCCAATGCTCCTTGTTTTTGCAAATGTTTTTAGCATCTGAGGGTTATTCTAGAAATTTGGGAACCCTCGTACATCTTTCTAAGGGATAATCTTTTTTTACATCGGGGGAAGCATACAACTTTCAACCCCACAGAAAAGACTTCCTTAATTCGTAGGTACCCACTATAGTGCACCCACAGTTGATTTTTGATTTAAGTTGTGAGGGAATATTAGATCCTCGCCTCTTTGTTGCTTTTCTAGTCTTGTCTTTGGGCATTCCTCTGTTAACCTGATGACAGCCGATCGGCATACCGTGTTGTCTCAGGGAGACGATACTTGAGAGTACAACGCATTACGCAGTCAATAGCTTTATTTAAGCTTACCTTGTGGCCGATGGAAATATAAATTGGTTTTATTCCGTTTTGGGTTCTGAGTACAGCACCAATAATTTCCTGGCGATCGCACAAGGGCCGCCAACTACCACGTTCGGAGGGTACTGGTTCATGCTCTCCGATAAAACGAGTTTTAGCAACACCGATAGTAGGAACTTGTGTCAGTACTCCCAAATGACAGGCGAGACCAAACCTCCGGGGATGAGCTAAACCTTGACCATCACAAAGAATTAAGTCCGGGGTAGTGGTGAGATTTTCTAAGGCTGCCAGCACTGCGGGCACTTCCCGGAACGACAGGAAACCCGGAATATAGGGAAAACTCACAGGGACTTGGACAACGACCTGTTCCTTTAATTGTAAGTCAGGAAATGTCAAAACTGCTACAGCCGCCTGTGCGATCGCCGTTTTTTCTTCATAAGCCACATCCACCCCGGCGACATAGCGGATGGTTCCGAGTTGGTCTTCGGCGATTACCTCCGACTGGAGTTGCTGCTGAATCGCGATCGCCTCCTCAACAGTCTCAGGCCATTCATGCCGTTGCGAAATCTTCATTGGAAGTAAAGTTATCAAAAATAATTTTAGATAAGACTTACGTACTCACTACGATTTTCTGTCATTGCGAGAGCTAAACGTACCACAGTTGCCAGGAACTAAGCAATCTGAGGACACGAAGCAACCCCAAAGCAATCTCACACCTTGATTTCTCTCGATCGGTGGAAAAGTTTATGAGAGTTGAATTCTCGCTCAGAGGCTAACATAGAGAAATACTAGATAAGACTAATATAAGGTACTAAGATTTATGAAAACCACCCAGACAGCTTTTCCTTACAACCTTGCCCTATACATCATCGGCGGCGTTGTCATCGCGATCGGAGCCCTGCTTTTTAAACCCTTTACCATTGTTAATGCCGGCGAACGAGGTGTAGTCATGCGCTTCGGCAAAGTTCAGGAGCAAATATTAGATGAAGGCATTCACCCAATTATGCCAATAGTCACATCTGTTAAAACTCTCAGCGTTCGCGTACAAAAGACTGATTTGAAGGCAGAAGCAGCATCTAAAGATTTACAAAGAATTACTGCCGATCTAGCAATAAACTGGAATATAGACCCCACAAAGGCGAATCAAGTTTACCAGCAGGTAGGAAGCGAAGAACAAATTGTGGATGGAATTTTGAATCCGGCAGTTTCCGAAGTCCTAAAAGCTGCCACTGCCAAAAAAACAGCGTTGGAAATTATTACTAAACGCACAGAATTAAAAGCCGAAATTGACAATAGTCTCAGGAACCGTTTAGCACCTTATGGAGTGCTAGTCAAAGATGTTTCCCTAGTAAATTTCGGCTTTTCACCGGAGTTTAGCAAAGCGATAGAATCTAAGCAAATAGCTGAACAGGAAGCTAAACAGGCTGAATTTTTGGCATTGAAAGCAACGCAAGAAGCTCAAGCTCAAATTAACCGCGCTAAGGGTCAAGCAGAGGCCCAGCGTTTGCAGCGCATGACTTTAACTTCAGAACTTCTTCAACAGCAAGCAATTGAAAAATGGAATGGTCAGTTTCCAACCGTAATGGGAGGTAATGGTGCATTACCGTTTGTCAATATTACTGTACCTGATAGCCAAACTGCGAAAAAGTAATTGTTAACAGTTAACAGTTAACGGTTAACGGTTAACTGTTAACGCTCGATTTTTCATCATTGGTATGTTACGTTATGGCAACTTGTAACTTGCTACTCGCAAAATTAACTGACCTTTGCGCGGATCGCGGCTGAAAATAAAAGCACCTTCTTGAGATTCACCGCTTGACAAAAAATCTATTTGCTGTTCTCCACTTTCCACAACTTCACCATTAACTCGCAGTTCCGCTATAACTTGGACTGACTCAGCGGTTTCGCCACCCGTATTAGTAAGTATAAATGGTATGTAAAATTGCCCTCCTGTTTCACGCATAGCTGTATTTTGCGTGACAGAGAGGATGGGAGGTTCGTGTTTGTTAGTCAGCAAGTTGTAGACTACTAATCCGATCAAGGTAGTGAGGATAAAACTCGCGATCGCAAATGTCACCCATTCCGCCAGCGATTGTTTAAATTCCTTTTGATTATCCTCTGTCATACTGTTAACCTTCCCGCCGCGCCGCCAATTGTTGCAGGCAATCCTAATACTAACGTATAGCTCAACCACACTGACCAAGGATCGCTAAAGTTGAGCTTGTCGAAGAAGTACAGCATGAATGTAGATGCCGCGAGTGACACTAAATAAGCCATTATAGTTTCGCTAAGTGGTCGTTGAAAGATACCTTGCTGCTGGTAGCGTTTTACTTGGTGGGTAAAGCCGGCCGCAAACACAATACCATAGGAAATTAGCAGAGAAGCGGCGATAATGGCTAATTGCCAAGGAGGAGATATAGCTGCGGCTAACATGGGAACTTCATCAGTGGGTGCAATGTTGAAAGCAATGATGGTAGCGCCGATTAAAGTAGCGCCGATATCTGCTAAAGTTGCATTAATAGTGGTTTCCTTTTTTTGATCTTGTTTGTCGTCATCCGAACCCTGATTGCGATCGCCACTCAAAACTGCTCGCGCGATCGCTACACCCAGAGAAAATGAAAGGCCTTCAAATATCACTTTTCCTAAAATTTCTTGCAGAGGTGTCTCTGGGGTAATTTCCCGGAGTAAAAATAGGATCAGTGCGGCGCAGACAGTCCCGATCGCAATGGCTTCTACGGTGTCTATTAGAGCTTCTTGGAAGCGAATATTCTTTGTTCTGCGAAATCCTTCAGTTCGGTTGAGGAGGAAGACGGCGACAATAGTAGATGCGATCGCGCCTAGCATTTGTGGCGGTTTAGTAGATGAACCGATCCACCAAACCTCCATTGTATAAAGTAAGGGAATACCAAATAAAAATCCGCCCGATGCACCGCGAATTATGGCATCTAATTCATTTAACCATGAATTTTTATGGTGTTTTTTTATCTTGCTCATTCTTTCGGAAAAATCTGCTCATATAATTTATTTTTAATCAAAGCTAAGCCCAGATTTGCTGAATTATATCTCGCACTTGCGCCTAATAGTTATTAAATATTATTAACATGATTTACCATAACCTCGCGATCGCATAGTTATCAAAAACAGAATCTACACTCAAAATAGGTATCTGTTCCGCTATTGCCTGTGCAATTATCAGCCGATCGAATGGATCGCGATGATGCAAAGGTAGCGAAGCAACAACCTCAATTTGGTATAGATTAATCTCCAGTATCCCCATGTTACTAACACTGAGTTGTTGCCTGATAAACTCCATAAAAGGCAGACTGAAACTCAATCTGCCTATACTGTGCTTAATCGCCATTTCCCAAATACTAGCTGTACTGAGGAAAACATCGTTTTCTCCGTTGTTGATGAGAGATCGCGCTATCGTGCTGAGTCTAGAGTTATCGGTCGCGTACCAAATAAAGGTATGAGTGTCCAACAATAACCTCATTCCATATACTCCTTAAATTCTTCTAACGGTTCGTCAAAGTCATCGGACATCCAAACCATTCCTTTCGCACTTCCTGCTTGACGGTCTCTTTTTACTTTTTTAGGTATTACCACCAATTTTACAACAGGTTGGTTATCCTTACTAATCACAACTTCTTCACCTTTAATCGCCGCTTCGATTAATTCGCCCAGATTCTTTTTAGCCTCAGCAACATCTATTTCGTGCATAACTATTACCTCGCGATTATCCATTTACAGGACTTACGTATTATATAACAGTCTAGCACTGGTAAGAAGCAAAAAGAGGAGTAGTTACGCACGCTTTAAGTAACGCCGCC
>NZ_JAQMUA010000182.1:0-3994 GCF_028330895.1 Kamptonema animale CS-326
GAAGGGGAAGGGGAAGGGGAGGGGGAAGGCAAAGCCAGGTTGTTATTAGCTTTGATCGCTACTCGCTACTAATTTGTGTTGGGAATGAGAAGGAGAGGGGGGAGGGAAGAAAAAACAAAGGGGATTGTTAGTTGTTAACAGCCAGTATTCAGTGTTCCTAATTAAAAGAAGAGTCAGGCTGGAACAAGTTGAGTAAAATCTCGTTCTTCTCAAGTCTGCGACCTAATTTTTGATAAGTAAGAGAAGAAGGTTTAACTCAAAAAAGTGAAAATTTGTCCTTCCCCTTCCCCTTCCCCTTCCCCGTCTTTCCTAAGCACCCCCGCCTCCGCCATTGCCAACGAAGAGGAAAGTTATTACGTCAATGGCAATTACAATGGCAAAAGCTAAGGCAACTTGGGTGACAATTGGTCGCCAGTCATTACCTTGCTGCGCTTGGTTGTAAGCGAAAAGAGATGCGGCTGCTACTAATAAAAGGAAGGCTCCGCGAATTAAGTTGAAAATCAGTTCAATGACTTCGGCATCAATAGCTTCCCCTCCTGCTGAAGAGGCTCCTTCTGCGAGTTCTTTCATAAATTCTTCTAAGCCGGAGAGGAAGATGGCGTTGGCTGGGGAATCGATTACGGAGCAAAGTGCAGTGGAGGTGATAATGGCAGTGGCAATGTGCCAAAAGCGGATTTTGCAGCCGATATATCGCTCTACAAGGGGAATAGCTCTAGTGATGTGCCATAAACTTAAAAAGACTATGCTGGAGCAGCCTAAAGTCGCAATTAAGAGCGGGTCATGGATAGTAAAATAGACAAGTGAGGCTAGGCAAATCCCGATAAACAGGAAGTCGCCTGGGCGGATTTTGTGTTGTTTCAGAAATTGAAAGGCGGGGCTTTGTGAGCCTTTTGCCGTTGGGAATAAATAGCGAGATGAGGAACGAACAGTCATGCAAACCTCTCTATAGTGTAGTTATTTTCCTTATTACTACTCTAAGTTTTGCCACTAAGCTTTGACATCACCAAAGGCGGTGTTTTTGAGTGACTAAGCTGGATCGATCCATTGGGAGGGGGTTGTCGTTGAGAAAGCAGAAGGTATAGCAACCCCCAAGGCGAGTAGGACTTTCTAAATTAACGTGAGTGCGATTTGTGCGATCGCACTATTGGTTTAGAAAAGGCGATCGCATCTTCACAAACAAAAGTAATTAATGTAAAATTTATAAAAGAGGTAAAAACTATGGCAACGCTAACATTAACCGCCAAACAAATAATTGAATTAGTCAAACAACTTTCAGTTACCGATCAAGCTCAAGTCTTGGAGGCTCTATTATCTGAACCTTGGGGTAAATGGCTAGAGTTATCACACTACGGCAAACAACAAGTACGTCAAGTTGCTGCTGAAAGGGGGCGAGACTGGGATTCGATGACGGAAGAAGAGCGTGAAGACTTCATTTGTGAGGTAATTAATGAAGATTAATTCTGCACAGCATTGGATAGTAGTTATCAGAACATTTTACTGGTCAAAGCCACAGACTTTTTAACAATTGTATCTCAGCCGCAAAACTAGAAGCGATCGCGCCTCACCAAAATTCGCGATCGGACTTCTCTAGATTTGAACTTCTCGATTAGCTTTGTCAGTTTCTCGGTGGGAGTTAGAAGTCGGCGTTTGCTGAAGTCTTCGTTCTAACCAACTTTCTAGTTCGTGGGCGGGGATGTCGCATTGTAGTACCTCTACCTGGTCTGGTTGAAGGATGGCTTCATAAATTACTTCGCCGTGTTCTGTATAGCCAGTCACGATTCCCTCTCCGGCTTCAAACTCGAATTTGTGGCCTTGAGAGTCAGTTAAACTGATGGCATCTTTACCCCTTTCGGCTACTAGCAGAGCGAGATGTTCTTGGTTACTTACTTGTTTAAACTCTTCTAAGCTGTGAGGTAATTTCAAAATTTCTTGTTTGTCTTTAGGAGTCAGTTTGTCAGTGGTAACTTTCCATTTTCTCGTCTCATCTGAGGTAGCGTTGAAGACTTCAACGCCATTTTTGGTTTCTAGGGTGACAGTTGTCAATTCACCTTCAACAAAGACGTAAAGTTTGGTATTTCCCAGGTCAACACCACCATTAGCTGCTGCTGGGGTAGCTTGAGAGCGATCGCCTTCATATTGAGCAGCTTCTTCAACAGCAGCATGATAAATTTGTACCAGTGCTTCAGTAATCAGTGCTTCATCAGTTGAGGGAAGTCGCTCGGTTTGAGGGCTAGAATTTTCTTTAGCTAATGGGTTTCGACCTTGAGCAAAAGCAGGTGCCCTTGCGTCCACCCTCTCGTTTTCTGGGGAAGGTGAGCGTTTGCCTCCGTTAGCAGGTTTGGTAAAATCATCGTTATTTTCTTCTGGCATAACTTCCGCAGCAGGGGGTGTTTGGCTCAAAGATTGCCGTTGAAGTGCTTTTTCTAAAGTTTCGATGCGGCTTTCTAGGGTATCCAGTCGTTTTTCTAAGCGGTCGAGGGCTTGATTAATTTGTTTGAGTTGTTCTTCAAAACTAGCATGAGGATTAATCTCAATTGGGTTAAGTTTTTTACCTTCATCATCTGGTTGGGGGATGGTTTTAAGTTGGTGGGTGACATGATTAACGGCTTTGGCTAAAATTGCTCCAACCGGCTCAGAAGTTTCAGTTTGAGATTGAGATAAGGCTTGATTTTCGAGTTGATGTTCTTCTTGGGAGAGAGGAGGTAGGGGTGTATTTTCTGATTCTTGTTCATTAATAGGTGCTTCTTGTTCATCAATGAGTGCTGGCAAATGATTGGCTCGTTCAGTTAGCCGATCGGCACGCTGGCTTTGAGATTTAAGCCTTTTAATGAGTTGAGTAACTTGGTGTTCTTGTCCAGCTTCCCTGGCTGCACCAATAACTTTTTGTGCTGCATCAATGCCTACAAGGGTGGCTAGAAATGCAGCTTGAGCACTCAGTCCAGAGAGAGTTGTACCGTTTATTTCATTTCCTGAAGTGGCTATTCTCTCGCTGGTTTGTGCGCCTGTTTTGAGCAGGCTATCAATATCCAATTCGTTTGATGTCTTGCGGCGTTGGGTTCTGGGATTGCCATTGGATGGCAAGGATTGTGTTGTAGGACTTTTGGTTAGAGTGTCCTCAAGTAGGTCGTCGATGCTATCAACTGTCTCAAACTGGTTTTGATTAAGTTTTTTACTACGAAATTGGTTGTGGGATTCAGTTTCACCTGCAAATTCTTCTTCATCTTGGCGGGATTTTGGTTTAACTTGTTGCGGGAGTGCAATTTCTTCCTCTTCATCAATTTCAGAGGTGACAAATTTTTCTACATTTTTAGTTTTAGGCTTAGCCTGAGATTTAGTTTTGGGTATACGTTTTTTATCCTCTTCCTCAAGGTCATCTACCACAAATTCTTCGTCAACTTCGATTTCAGTGATTTGAGATTTAGCTTGGGACTTAGAATGACGGCTGTCCGCTATTTCCCAATCGCTATTGCTTTTGGTTTGAGATTTAGCTTGAGTTTTGATTGTTGGTTCGCTGCCATTAATTTCATCGAGAAGGTCAGTGTCTTCATCGAATTCGTCTAATTCCAGTTTTTTCTTAGCATTGGAACTAGCTTTTGACGCTTGCTTGGGTACTGAATCAGTTTCCTCAATCTCGGAAAGTAGTTCGTCTAAGTCTGAAGGCTTATTTTTCCTCTGAGATTTACTCTTTTCTGGGTTGAGGGTGGCTTTAATGCCGGTGGTGGTGAATCGGTTGTCATCTGGTTCTCCCAGGTGTTCCATCATGTATTTGCCAGTGGTAGAACCATATTCAGGTCGGTCTGTGAGGGAGAGGACGAAGCCACCTTGTGTGACTTTAACGCTGATACCAGGTTTGCCGTCAGCTTCAGTCAATTCTTCGACAGCTTCGGCAAAATCTTCAACAGCAGTTAGGCCTTGTTCTTGGCAGTAATTTAAAGCCTTTTCACAGCGGCTTTTAAGGTACTTCAGTATTTTTTCTCCCTGTTCTGTATCAGCC
>NZ_JAQMUA010000183.1:0-4315 GCF_028330895.1 Kamptonema animale CS-326
CTCAAGGACTGGGACTTGCCTTTTGGTCTAAGTTTTCTATATCCTTCTGTCTTTGCTCGTTGGTATTCTTTGGCTTCAACCACTTGGGCCATAGTCCAACTACAAAATTTCTGCTTTGTAAGCTAGCATCTTTTACAGGTTTAGGTAGAAAAGTAAAGCTGTCGCCCCACATAACAAATACCACAGCTAAGAACAGGAAAAAAGGAAGGAAGTTTTTTGATTTTTTGGCTGACATAAGTGGAACGGGGTTGAGGTGATCGATGTGCGCTCTTTCAGTTGGCTCACTAATAATTACAAGGTAACATAAGGAGCCAGCCTAGAAGCAAACTAGCTCAGAACTTACGCATTAAAGTCTGAAACTCCGCTCCTCCGAACTCCCCTTAAAAAAAGGGCTGATTTTCCTCTCTTTATTAACGTAGTAGATTGTTTCGCTTTGCTCAGATTGCTTTATGGTGAGCAACTGCGCTACGCTTGACTGGGCTTCCGGGTTGATTCGGCTTGCTTCTGACACTTGTAACTGCGCTTCGTAGCTCATAATTAGAAGATAAAAGCATTCGTCCGAAAGCAGCAGGGAAAAGATTTAGATTATAAATATTTCCAGACTATTTTTGTTAAAATAGAAAGGCAATTATCACTTTTTAGGTCTATCCTACTTCCCACAACCAGGACAACCACCTGCGAGGAATCAAATATGTTTTCTAATTTAAAACTAAAAAACCGCATTCTAATTGGATATGGTTTACCGATTTTATTTTTAATAAGCTTAGGCTGTCTTCTCTACATAGGTGCTGTTAGTCGAGATGCTATAGATCGGAAAGTAAAGCGTTCTCAAAACACCATTATCAGCATAGTAGATGTAACTCAAAGCCTGTCAGTAATGATCCGTAATGTCAGGGGTCAGGTGCTATTTCCCCAAGACATTAGTTACCAAAAGAGATATGAATTAGGATTGGAGAATTTTCGGAAGGCAACCGTTGAACTAGATAATTATTTTCAAGATAATGAACAGCAAAAGCTGCTGACTATTATGGTCACAGAAATAGATAGCTTAGATAAAATTTCTAAACAAGTGTTCGGATTGGTAAAAAAAGGCGATCTTGGTTATGCCAAAAATCTTACGGGTTCCCTACGGGTAAATGAAATCGATCGGGTACGAGAAGATATTCTCACAAAAGAACTTGCATTTTTAGCAAAAGCATCTCAACAAGAAGAAAACGAAACGCGATCGCTACTGGCATTGATTCTGATTGGTACGGCGGTGTCTGCAATTGGTTCCTTCGCTATTGGTCTTTGGGTTGCGTCGGATATTGGTAGGATGATGAATGGAGTAGCAGATGCGATCGCTACTTCTTCAATTAAGATTACGGCTACCGTAGACCAGCAAGAACGCACTGCT
Source organism: Kamptonema animale CS-326 (assembly GCF_028330895.1). Classification (NCBI taxonomy): domain Bacteria; kingdom Bacillati; phylum Cyanobacteriota; class Cyanophyceae; order Oscillatoriales; family Microcoleaceae; genus Kamptonema; species Kamptonema animale. Next base: position 1,397 of record NZ_JAQMUA010000183.1, read on the forward strand.
AGCCAGCAAGCTGCTGCTGTGAGTCAAACCAGCATTACAATGGATGAATTAGGTGCATCCTCACAGACTACAGCCCAGCAAGCGCAATCAGCAGCCACAGGAGCGCGTCAAGCCTTAAAGTTGTCTGAGGGAGGAACTCAGGCTGTAGAGCGTACTTTGGATGGAATGACGGCGCTGAAAGGGAAAGTGGAAGCGATCGCCAATCAAATTACGCACTTAAATGAGCAAGCTAACCAGATTGGAACTATCTCAGGTTTAGTGAGCGAATTAGCAAACCAAACAAATATGCTAGCTTTGAATGCGGCTGTAGAAGCGGTGCGTGCTGGCGATCGCGGCAAGGGATTTGCTGTTATTGCTAATGAAATTCGTCAATTAGCCGATCGTAGCAAAACCTCAGCCACCAAAATTAATAATCTCGTTGCTGATATTCAAGCTGCGATCGATTTATCAGTAAAAACAACGAATGAAGGCACAAAAACTGTGGATTCGGGGATGGAATTAGCTCAAGGAACGGCAGAAGTTTTTTCCGCTGTCGCTAATGCTATTAACGGCATTGCAGTTAGCACTCAACAAATTTCCCTTACCGCTCAACAACAAGCACTAGCTGTTGAGCAGGTAGTTGATGCAATGAAAACTATTAATCAGGGAGCAGAAGAAAGCGCGATTGGTATTTCTAAAACGAAAGAAGGTACCGAAGAGCTAAACCAAGCTTCCCAGAATCTCAAAGCAGTTTTGTAGTATGATTGGTAATTGGTAATTGGTAATTGCTAATTGGGAAAGAGACTCCCAATTTTCCCTTTCTTCCTTCTTCCTTCTTCCTTCTTCCTTCTTCCTTCGGTTATAAGATTTCCGCAAATTAATCGGCAAATATTATGAAAATCATGCAAACGGTAATACAAGTTTCTCTTAGTTTTGCTACTTGTCTCTGGCTACAATCCTGTAGCCAGCCGTCAGAGGTTATAGCGCCACCAACTCCTACTCCCTCGTCCAAGAAGATAACTTTAAGCGGTTCGCATACAATCGGATCTATTCTTTCTGAAATAGCCAAGCCCTATGAAACTGCACACCCCGGAGTTAAAATTGATGTCAAAGAAAATGCTACTTGGCGCGGAATTGCAGATGTACGCCAGGGGACTGCGGATATAGGAATGGTTGCTCGCTCAATGAAAGCTGATGAGAAAGACTTATTGGCTTCTACTATTGCTAAAGATGGCATATCAGTAACTATACACAGGGACAATCCAGTTAAAAGTCTGACAAACCAGCAGATTGTTAATATCTACACTGGCAAGATTAAGAATTGGCAACAAGTAGGTGGCAAAAATCAACCTATTTTGGTTATCCATCGCTCTGAGGGAGTGGCTGCATTAGAACCTTTTTTGAATTATTTCAAATTAGAAAAAAGTGCGATTCGCGCTGATGTAGTTGTTACTGAAACGGACGAACTCGTACAGGCTATGGTTGGGAAACCCCAGGCTATTGGTTTTAGTTCTATTGGTGTTGTAGAATCTATTAAGGACATTAAATTATTACCAATTAACGGAGTCACCCCTACTAATGAAAATGTTAGTAGTGGTAAATTTCCCATTACTCGCCCTCTAAATGTGGTTACGAAAAATCCTCCCTCAGCTTTGGTAAAGGAGTTTATAGATTTTAGTCTTTCTCAGGAGGCGCAAGCAATTGTTAAGCAGAAAAAGTTTGCACCAGTGAAATGATTCTTAAGGTTTTACCTAAAATAAGCCTGCATGAGTTATAAGCATATTGTTGTACGATTAAAAGCCGGATAATCAATTTGAGGAGTGGGTGTGAAGAAGTGATTCCAGCATTTGATGAAAACGGCAATCTACCACCAGGAGTGCATTTTTGCGAATGGGAAGAGTTTAAGGAGAGATTTGGTACAAATTCTACGAGGCGGCAGATGATAGATGGTTTGGAATTGGCTATGATCCAATTAAAAGCAGCAGGCTGTAGAACCATTTATATTGATGGTAGTTTTGTTACCAGTAAACCAAAACCAGGTGATTTTGATGCGTGTTGGGAACCAGAAGATGTTGATTACGATTATCTCCGAAAAAATGCCCCTAGATTACTAAATTATTTGGATCGTAGCGCACAAAAAGCTAAATATAAAGGTGAAATTTTTCGTTCAGATCAACCCGTAGGAGATTACGGCTTAGCTTCTTTAGAATTCTTTCAGCGTGACAGAGAGTTAAATCCCAAAGGCATTATTGCTATAAATTTATTGAGGTAGAAACCATGATTAAAAATGAAAAACAGTATGAATACAGTCAAGAATGCGCTCGAAAATTTCAATATTCTATTAAGGCGTTAGAACAAGATGAAGAACTCAAGAAAAAAGACCCCGAAGGGTGGCAACTTTCTTGCGATGTCAAACAATCTCACCTGATGGCTTTACAAGCAGAAATTGCTGAATATGAAAGACTTATTAATTGTGACCAAAACCAGCCGATTCAAATTAAAGTTGAGAGTATAAATAAGTTACCTGATGCTTTAATTAAAGCTAGGATAGCCGCCAAAATAAGTCAGCAAGAATTAGCTCAGATACTAGGAATTGAAGAACAGCGAGTTAAGCAGTATGAGGATACAGATTATCAATGTGCCAGTTTTGTAGAAATACTCGAAGTTAGCACGGTTTTGGGCGTAGAATTTGAAACGGCTGTGATGCAGGTAGATTTCCAGGAAATAGAAGCTGTTAAACAGAGTGCAGAAAAATGGCGAAAGGAAAAAGTGAGTATGACGGCTAAAACTTCATAAGGGGGCTCTCCCGTACCTGTGGTGATAAGCACGGCTTATTTAAGTAAGCAAGCTAATAACTTTTCTCGTAAAGAATCAAAGGTCTTAAAGCCATAGCTTTGTCTAATAATCAATTTAATCTTGTTATTAATTCCCTCCATCACA
>NZ_JAQMUA010000184.1:0-9666 GCF_028330895.1 Kamptonema animale CS-326
AATTGGTATGGAATTTTGTCAAGACATTGTTAATGAATTAATGAGAATCAGGCGTAATAAATTACCATTTTTTCAGAGGGGTATGAGGGCTATGTCCTTTATTCTATCTATGTTCTGACGGGGTTGTCACCCCGTGAACTTTTAAACTTAATTAGTCCTCTTCAGAGGACTTGATCTTTGAGACAGGGGTTTTAACCCCGGTCGGACTAAGGGTTTGACCTTAAGTTGACACCAATGGCCGCCACCATCTCCCACCAACACCTGCGGGGTTGAAACATTGTTCATCACCCGGTCTCGTGTGCTACCCTGTGAAGAACGTAATCCAGACTATATCAGAGCCACAGCTAGGCCGAGCATAATGGTTCACATCAAGCGCGTTGAACTCACAAATTTTAAGTCCTTTGGCGGCACAACGGCCATTCCCTTGCTGCCAGGATTTACTGTGGTTTCGGGGCCCAACGGTTCCGGTAAATCCAATATCCTCGATGCTTTGCTATTTTGTTTGGGACTCTCTACCTCCAAAGGGATGCGGGCCGAACGTTTGCCGGATTTGGTCAATAATGCTCAAAATAAGCGCGGTACTGTTGAAGCTAGCGTGACGGCGACTTTTCATTTGGAAGCTGAGGCCGAAAAATGGTTAGCGGATGATGACGAAACGGATCTAAAAGATGAGTTATCGATCGCAGAGAATGAGGAAACGGATGTAACAGATGAGTTATCTGTTGCAGAGGAAGAAAATGATGCGATCGCGACACGCCACGCCGAAGACATCGCAGTTCACGAAAATAACGGACATTCACCACCTGATAACCCAACATTAGAACCCCCCCAACCCCTTGCTAAAGGGGGGAGGAAGCAGTCAAAATTTGCTGAGTGGAGTGTGACTCGTAAGCTGCGGGTAACGAAACAAGGTACTTACACCTCAAATTACTACATCAACGGCGATCCTTGTACGCTGACAGAACTTCACGAACAGTTAAACCGCCTGCGGATTTATCCAGAAGGCTATAATGTCGTACTCCAAGGCGACGTTACTAGCATTATTTCCATGAATGCGAAGGAACGCCGCGAAATTATTGATGAATTGGCGGGTGTGGCGCAATTCGATCGCAAAATAGTTCTAGCTAAAGATAAGTTGGATGAGGTCAAAGGCCATGAAGAGCGATCGCGCATTGTTGAGAAAGAACTAATTACACAACGCGATCGCCTTTCTGCTGACCGCGTGAAAGCTGAAAAATATCAAAAACTGCGTGCGGAACTGCAAGAAAAGTCGCAGTTTGAAGCCGTACTCAAATATCGCCGCCTGCAACAGCAAGAGTGGAAATTGCGCGAACAAATCGAAGCAGGCGATCGCACTTTAACTGACTTAAATAGTCAACTCCAATCCCTCGAAACCCAAATTCAACAAGCAACCGCTGAACTCGATCGATTAAATGCGCGGGTCAAAGCTTTAGGAGAATCGGAACTCATAGCTTTGCAATCAACTTTAGTTACTCAAGAAGCAGAACAACGGCAACTGCTAAACCGCAAGCAAGAACTAGAAACAGCAGCGCAACAAACCGCCGTACAAATAGCACAAACTGACCAACAAATTCGCCAACATCGGCAAACCTTAGAACAGGTAGAGGTAGAAATATCCTATACCAATTCTCAACATGGAATTTTGCAGCAACAGCGGGATGAAGCGCAACGAATTCTCGACCAAAACCGGGAAATTGTGAATGCGATCGCGTCTACTGCTGAAGCTTGGGTGCAGCAGCAAACAGAACTACACCACCAAATAGAAATTCTGCAAAAAACCATCAATCCACAACGCACAGAACAAGCAACGGTAAGAGAACGTGCCGATCAATTGCAGCGGAAAATTCAAGAGCAAAACGAGTCTTTGCAGAATTTAGAACAGGAAGTTGCAGATAAACAAACTCAACTCAGCCGCTCGGTTGAAACTAAAGCTTTCGCCTCACTGCAAGTAGAATCTTTAACTCAAATTGTAGCATCTGCCGAACAAGAATTGCAACTACAACAGGAAACTCAAACCCGCCTGCTGGAAGAACAACGGGAAAGACAGCGAAAATTAGATAAGCTAGAAGCGCAAGCTCAAGCTATTCAAGAAACTACTGGAACTGCTGCCACCAAAGTTATAGTTCAAAGTGGCATTAGCGGCATTTGCGGGTTGGTTGCACAATTGGGAAGAGTGGAACCGCGCTATCAGTTAGCCTTGGAAATTGCGGCTGGTGCGCGGATGACAAATATGGTGGTAGATGATGATAGTGTAGCAGCGGCGGCGATTGAAGTTTTGAAAAGAACAAGAGCCGGCAGAATGACGTTTTTGCCGCTGAACAAAATTCGCGGTTCGCGATTTTCTCCCCCCGATGTTTTGCGGCGTGCGGCTGGATTTATTGATGCGGCGGTGAATTTAATTGATTGCGATTCCCGCTATCGAGAAATCTTTGCTTATGTGTTTGGCAATACTGTTGTCTTTGCCAATCTTAGCGATGCTCGTCGTCACTTAGGCATTTACAGAATTGTAACTTTAGATGGGGAAATTTTAGAGACTAGCGGCGCGATGAGTGGCGGTAGTATTGTTACGCGCTCTTCGTTGCATTTTGGCAATGTTGATGCTAGCGATTCTGCGATCGAAACTAGAGTAATTGCATCTTTGCAGGAACGCTTACAAGAAATTGAGCGCATTTTAGAGCGGTGCAAAACTGCGATTGTGCAAGCTGCGGCGGCCGTAAAATCTCACGAGCGAGATTTGGTAGAAGCCAGACAAAATCAGCGAGAAAGTCAGTTAAAATTAGAACAGTTAGAAGCAGAAATCAAGAATTTAACCTGGCAGCAAGAACAGGTTAAAATCCAACTTGCTAAGAATACTCAGGAATTAGCGAATGCGGAAACTCGATTGCAATTGCTGGAGCGAGAATTGCCAGGAAAAGAAACAGAATTACAGCAATATCGCGAAACTTTAGCGCAATTAGAAGAGTCAAATCGCCATAGCGAATGGCAACAAATGCAAACAAATCTCCGCAGTTTAGAAACTAATTTACAAGAGCGAGAATTAGCGCTGCGAAATGACCAGCAACGCTTAGCCGAATTAGGAAATCAAAGCCAGCGCCTACAAGAAAAAATCAAAGATAGCAATAAAAAGTTAGAGGAATATCACCATCAGCAGCTAACAGTAGACAGTCAACAGTTAACTCTGAAAAGTAATTTGTCTACAATTAGCGAACAAATTACCGAAACTAAAGTATTGTTAGCTCAAATAGAGGAAAAGTTGGGTGCAGAAAAAGAAGAGCGCGATCGCGCAGAATCTCACCTCAGAGAGCGCCACCTAGCCAAACAACAGCTAGAATGGCAACTGCAAAAGCTGCAAGAAACTCAACACGAGCGACGCGAACAGTTAACCACTATTCGTACTCAGCTAGAAACCCAGCGGGGAGAATTGCCAGATCCCGCGCCAGAAATTCCCGAACATCTGGAAAAAGTAGATTTAGCCGAATTACAGCAAGAAGTAAAATCCCTAACTAAACGGATTCAAGCCTTAGAACCCGTAAATATGTTAGCCTTGGAAGAATATAATCGCACTCAAGAACGTCTCCAAGAATTGAGTCAAAAATTGGCCACATTAGAAGGAGAACGAACCGAACTTCTACTGAGAATTGAGAATTTTACCACCTTGCGGCGGCGTGCTTTTAAAGAAGCCTTCGACGCAGTTAACGAAAATTTTCAAGTCATTTTTGCCGAACTTTCCGAAGGTGACGGCTATCTCCAGCTAGATGACCCCGAAGATCCCTTTAGCAGCGGCCTGAATCTGGTTGCTCACCCCAAAGGCAAACCCGTACAGCGCTTAGCTTCCATGTCTGGGGGCGAAAAATCCCTGACAGCTCTAAGCTTTATTTTTGCACTGCAACGCTATCGCCCGTCAACCTTCTATGCTTTTGATGAAGTAGATATGTTTTTAGATGGGGCAAATGTGGAGCGATTAGCTAGAATGATCAAAAGACAGGCAGAACAAGCTCAATTTATTGTTGTCAGTTTGCGCCGTCCTATGATTCAATCGGCTGAGCGTACAATTGGCGTAACACAGGCACGGGGAGCTTATACTCAAGTTCTCGGACTGAAATTGTAACCCGGAGTCAAGGTTTAGCGCTGTGTTAAGTAGTATGTATATTTAAGAAATCAGGATTAGAGCTAGAATGACATCTGAACAAATCCGCCAACGCTCCGACCTTCTAGGTACTCAGGTTATCACCCGCGACAGAGGTAAACGCTTAGGGGTGGTGAGCCAATTGTGGGTAGATATTGACCGACGAGAGGTTGTGGCTATCGGCTTGCGAGAGAATATACTGGCGATCGCTGGGATGCCAAAGTTTATGTTTCTCACCAACGTCCGCGAAATTGGTGATGTAATCTTGGTGGAAGACGAAAACGCGATCGAAGACGACGTAGACGTTGAAGCCTACAGCAGCTTAATTAACAGCGAAGTCATTACCGAAACTGGAGAACTTTTAGGTCGAGTACGGAGTTTTAGGTTCGACGGCGAGACGGGTAAACTTGTATCTTTAATCATCGCCTCTCTGGGAATCCCCCAAATTCCTGAGCAAATTCTCAGCACTTACGAGCTCCCGATAGAGGAAATAGTCAGCAGCGGGCCTAATCGCCTGATTGTATTTGAAGGATCGGAGGAAAGGCTGCGTCAGCTAACAGTAGGAATTTTAGAGCGTATTGGTCTAGGACAAGCACCTTGGGAGCGCGAGGAAGATGGGTATAGTCTCCCGACAATGATTAGTCCCGCAAATCAATTAGGTACTGGAGAGATAGTTAGACCTGTGGAAAACAGAAGAAAGACTGTTGCGCCAGCGGTTGAGGAAGCTTGGGATGAAGACGAACAATGGCAGAGGCCTGTAGTGCGGCCCCCTGTGCGTCAGCCGCAGCCGGAGCCAATTTATGATGATTATGACGAAGATAATAACTGGGACGACGGAGGGGATTATGAGGAGGAGTATGTAGAGAGGGATTATCCCGCTCCAGTTCGTTCTTTGGAGAAGAAAATGGTCTTGGAGTATGAGGATGATGTGGAGGCGGATGCTTGGGGTGATGATGAATCTCCGAAGCCTTATAAGCCTACGCGGGTGAATATCCCTGAGAAGAAAAAGGCTCCTGAGTATGAGGAGGAATCGGGTTATTAGGCTGTGAAAATTTGCCGCAGGGTGGGCGATAGTCCACCCTACTACGTTTAATTATATCGAGCTATTTAAGTAAATCGCCACTAGGGAAAAATCGTTTTAATTTCATTGATCGCCAAAGAAGTAATAATTATGACACTCACAAAAACTGCTCATAAATATGTAGAAATTGATGCACACAATGTGCCTATCATTGCTGGAACCACTATGAAAGTGGTGGAGTTAGTAACATCTCAATTCACTCACGGTTGGAGTCCTGAAGAATTGCATTTTCAGTATTCTCATTTGAGCCTGAGCCAAATTCACTCAGCATTAGCCTACTACTGGGATAATCAAAAAGAGATGGACGCAGAGATAGAACGGCGATTTAATTATGCTGAAAGGATGCGCTTAGAAGCAGGAGAATCTCCTTTAGTTGCCAAACTGAGAGCACAGGGACTATTAAAGCATAGGGACGCTCAAAAATGAGTGTAGCCCTTTACATGGATGAAAACATCCCTCGCGCAGTTACAAATGGTTTGAGGCTCAGAGCTGTAGATGTTTTGACAGCCCAAGAAGATCGCCGCGAAGGTACGCCTGACCCTATTTTACTTGACCGTGCAGCAGAACTTAACCGAGTTATCTTTACACAAGATGAGGATTTTTTAGCCGAAGCTAAACGCCGTCAGCAGCAGGGGGTAAACTTCGTTGGTGTTATTTACATTCATCACCAGCGTCTGATCTTTGGTGATTGTGTACGCGACTTGGAAATAATTACTAAAGTGAGCAAACTAGAAGATTTCGCAAATCGCGTTCAATACCTACCATTGTAATTAAAATAAAGTGCGATTATCGCAATTTAATTAAATCAAATTCAAAATAAAATTACCCTGACTCAACACCTCTTTAACCTAGTTAATACCAACACAATCTCATCTATCGCTTCTCGCAAATCCCCCGCAGACAAATCAGATTGGTTGATAATAATACTAAAAGCCAACGGCTCGAAATTCGCAACTTCTACATATCCAGACAAGGCCGCAACACCAGTTAAAGTTCCTGTTTTTGCGCGTACAATTCCTTGAGCTGATGTATTATTAAAACGATTCTTCAAAGTACCGCTTTTACCTGCAACTGGCAAAGAATTACGATAAATAGATTTTACTGGCGAATTAGCCATCAATCTCAAAGTTTGCACTAACGCCTCTGGACTAACTAAATTCTGACGGGATAAACCAGAACCATCAGCTAATACATACCCATCAGGATTAACACCTAATTGAGTTAATACTGCTGCTAGTTCCTGCAAACCAAAATCATATTTATTTTTTTGTGGAACAGGTGCAATTTTACCCAGTAATCTTAACAACACCTCAGCATAAATATTAACGCTTTCCTGGTTGGTTTCCCTGACTAAATCCGCCAACGGCGGAGATTCAACTGCTGCTAATTCTTGAGTTTGTGGCGAAGAATTAGATGCAACTAACGCCTGGGTGACAGTAATTCCTTCAGCATTAAGTACCTGGCGAAAGTGTTGAATAAAATTATTAGCTGGATTCACAACCGATACATAAACAGATTCAGACTCAGAACCGAATCTCAAATTTCCCCTAACTCGAATAATGGGTTGCCATAAATCTCTACCGACTTCCACAAACTCCGATTCCTCCTTTGCCACAGTCGCAGAATTATTCTCAATTCGCCACTGATTTGCCTGTGTTACATCCGCAAAGGTAACTCGCAGCGGTTGACCGATAGATTGTGGTGACAATACTAATTTTATCGCATTTTCATTGAAAATTAAACTATTAATTGGCGCTCCGTAGCCTGCTTGCACATCTTCCCATTCCCACTTGGGATTTACTGAATCTCCGGGAAAATAACTATCATCAGCGATCAACTCGCTAACTTGATTAACTCCCCGCTGTTTTAACTGTTTCGCTAAATCTTTTAATTGAGTTTCCCCAATGCTCGGATCGCCTCTTCCTACAATGTATAAACGTCCCTTTTGACTCCCATAAATAGAAGTTATTATCCGAAATTGAGGGCCGAGTTTTTGCAAAGCCGCCGCCGTTGTCAACAATTTTACATTTGAAGCAGGTATGAAATATTGCTGAGCATCTCGACTGTAGAGAGTTGTCGCCGTAGATAAGGTTTGAATCACAATCCCCCAGCGAGAGCGACGAAATTGAGCGCGATTTGCGATCGCATCCACCGCTACACCTAACTGAGCAGGACAAATCTTGTCAGCAGCTTGTGTCTGAGCAACAGCCGTCAGCGGCCACCCTGTGATTACCAGTAACAAACTAATCGCAATTCCTTTCATGTCCTAGTTATCTTTACACCAGAAGCTTGATTACATCTCAGCCTAAAGGTTGAGGGAGCTTAGATTAAATAAGTTTACTATGTTTGTAGGGTATTACCCCCTGTAAGTATAAGTACAGGCAAGTAAACTGAAACAGGGAAACATCAATCCTAAATTTTGAAGGAGCAGGAAAGTGAGCTTAATTCTAATTGCCGACGATCGGCAGAATTGGCGGGATCTAACTCGGCACGCAATGAGAGCAGAGAATTATCGCATATTAGAAGCGAGCAATGGTAGAGAATGTCTAGAGATGATTACCGCTTATCATCCTGACTGTATTATACTTGACATTGAGATGCCGGAAAAAGATGGTTTTGAAGTGCTGGAAACTCTTTTCAATCAATCAATAAAGATTCCCGTAATAGTATATTCATCTGCAATACAAGAAATTACTCGCCTTTATTGCTTGACGATGGGAGCAGCGGCATTTATCAGTAAGCCGGCAACGGACTTAGAACTGCGTAATACTATTAAGACAGTCCTCAGCAAATACAAAACAACAGAGAAGCACAGAGAGGTAAATTCACCTCCACTGGGAGTTTTTCACAGGTGAAATCTTACCCTAATTGTGACTTTGAAGAATTAGTAGGTAGTATTTTGAAAGGACAGAGCAAATATCTTGTAATAGGAGTTAGGCAAAAAGGCTTGTAACGCCCCTTACGTGGTCGCACTAAGTTTTGATGCCTAAGTCCTACTCTACGTTTCTGCAAGCGGCATTTAAAGTTCAGGGGAAGAAAATGAGCTGCCCTTTATGTAGAGAATAACTTGCATATTGGCTGGGAAGATATTGGAGATAATAATTTAAATAAATAATAAATGTTGAATAAAATAAATTTAAAATTAATTCACTTCTTTAGATTGAAAGCAAGATTAATAATCTCGCTCCTCAGACAGAATTTATAGTGGGTAATATTAAGTAAAATTAGATCAATTAAGCACAATTTTTGACCAAGCCGTTAATATAGTTCTGGGAGAAATAACCATGAAGATCCAAGAACAAACTTTAAACAGACCAGCTACATCCACAAGATTGCGCCAGCGCGACAGTATGAGTACAAATCTAGGGATTCTGGTGGCAAGCGTACTCACAACCTTGGGTTTAGCAGGCGGTGGATTCTTGATCTATCAAAAGTTAGAATCTAAGCAGGCACATGACTCGTCATCCTACCAAACTCAGGTCAAAAATAGCAATTCAATTACTCCATCAAATCCATCGCCTGCTGTCCAGAATCCAATCAATTCTGCCGTCCAGCCTGCTTTTGGAGGCAAGGCACAAATCAAAATACTTTCCGTCTATCGGTTAGAAGGCAAACCTGACGAAGTGACTGTAGAAATGCGGATCAATAGAGTTGCGGAGAATAATGTCGAAGCGAGTGATATTATCGATCCAGGTGCTATAGAAGGTCGCAACCCCAACACTAGCGAAACATATACAGCAGTTGACCCTTTTCAGGAAGCCTCAAACCCGATTTCTTTGTCAGAAATGCGTCCAGAGGAAAGAGCGAACGCCTATGTAGTGCTAAAAGTACCGTCAGGGATGAATGCGATCGATATCTTTATTCCGAATGCAGCACTATTTAGAAATATCGCGATCGCCAACTCTAATTCAGTGACGAGTTCAACCAATTCTTTAAGCAAAACGCCTCCTGAACCAGTAAGACAGGTTGCACCCAGCAAAAGCGTTAAATTTGCCAGTAATAGCCAGGGAATTAAATTAGACAAGTTTGCGAGCAAGGCTTACGGGAATAAGGCAAAAATTGAATTACTTTCAGTCAAGCGGATTAAAGATCCCGAAACAGGTAAGCGGGATGTGGTAAATGTGCAAATGCGTATTCGGCGCTTGACGGACGATCGCGCATTTAAGGAAAGCATTAACATTGGCGATACCACTGCTCGCGATCGCCAAACTACCCAAGTCTACAAATCACTAAACCCAGAACAATCAACCGGACAAGTCTTGTTAGGAGAACTCAAACCCAGCGCTTCCGCAGATGCCTATGTGTGGCTGCGCGTACCTGAAGGGGTCAGCGCGATCGACATTTACGTTCCCCAAACTCAGGCATTTCAGAATGTGCCGATCGCTAATTAAGCTTGTCTCTCCCATTATTACTCAACTCTCCTCTTCTCCGTAACGCC